>CAZPUI010000008.1:0-24105 GCA_964589695.1 uncultured Solibacteraceae bacterium
ATCAAGCTCCGCCCCGGCGGCTCGGTGCGGCCCCACCCGCTGGACCCGGGACCGAATGGACCTGGGAGAAGAAGTCATCCTGGTGGGAGACATGAACGTGGCCCCCGAAGAGATCGATCTGGCGCGACCCAAGGACAATCGGATGAGCCCGGGCTTTACCGATGAAGAGCGGGAGGACTTCCGGGGCTACCTGGACACGGGCATGGTGGACATCCTCCGCCTCAGGAACCCAGGCGTGCCTGGGCTCTACACCTGGTGGACCGCACGGGGTGGCGCGAGGGCCAAGAACGTGGGCTGGAGGATCGACCTCTTCCTGGTGAGTCCCGGCCTCGTGGAACGCACCATGGAGGCAGGCATCCTGTCGGAGGTGCTCGGTTCTGACCACTGTCCGATCACGCTGCTGCTGTCCTGATTCAACAGCGGCGATCGGTGATTACACACCAAGAAGGGGGGCCAAAGCCCCCCTTCCCGGTGGAGAAATGCCCGCCTACTTGATGTTTTTCAGGGAGGGATCCTTCAGCATTTCCTTCACCATGGCCGCATTCTTGCCCTCAGGGGCCAGCTCGAGGTAGGTGACAAGTGCGGTCTTGGTGGCCTTCATGTTGGAGAGCCCGTATTCGGTCATCCCCAGCAGGTAATAGGCCTCCGCATACTTGGGGTCGATCTTGAGGGTGTTCTCCAAGTGGGCCTTGGCTGCCTTCATATCGTTGTTATTGAAGGCTTCCACAGCCTTGTTGTAGGAGGTTTCAGGCCGCACGGGGGACAGTGCATCCACAATTTCCTGCATTTTCTTCTCGGTCTCGGCATCCTGGCGTGATTTGGCGGCGTCGAGAAGATAGGTGGCGTAGCGGAGCTCCTTGGGGCTGGCCTCGAAAAGGCGCTTCACGATGGGCTCGGCCTTGGCGTACAGGTCCTTCCGGTTCGCCTCCTGGACCTTGCCGGTCTCGAAGAGGCAGGTGGCGTAGACCCTCTCCACGGTCACCAGCTTGTCGTTGATATCCTTCTTGTCCGATTCCTCCTTGGCCTCCGTCAGCCCCTTCTGAAGGGCGTTGTAGGCCTTCTCCACCAGAGGCAGGGCCTCCACAAAATTGCCTTGGTTCACCAGCCCCACAGCCTTGTTAAAGGCCTCGGTACCACTTGCTGCCACCGATGGCGTGGTTGCAGTCACGGCACCCATCTGTTCTGGGGTCGAGAGCACGATGGTCAGAGACTTGGCATCTCCCATGTCAACCTTGTGCTCCATTTTGTTGTCTACATAACCTTTGGCTTGGAAGGTGAGGTCGAAGAGCTTCGGCTCCAGGCCGACCTGCATGAAGTTGCCCTTCGCATCCGTCTTGATCTCTTTGACCCAGTTGATGTCCTTGCGTGCAATGCTGATTTTGACATCCGCGATGGGTTTTCCATCCTTTGTGGTGACTTTGCCCACCAATCGACCGGTGGTCTGGGCAGACACCGCAGTGCACAGCAGGGGTGTGAGCATGAAGGCGGCAAGGGAATGGCGCATGGGAACCTCCGTGAATCCTGCAATTCTCACATCATTGACCGACCAAGAGAAGCCCTGTGGAACGGCCTGTGATACGCTTCCTCCAATCCCTTGAAGGTGCCTTCATGACTGTTCCGGTTCCCCACCAGCCCATGGAGACGTCGGCCATTCCTGGCAGGCCAGGCCGGAGGGCGCCCCTGCTCGGGTGCTTGGGGATTGCAGAAGTCGCGATCCTGAGGGGGCTGAAAGCCGCCTTCCTGGGGATGCTCCTCATGGTGGCCGGATGGGCTCAGTCCCCCCAGGACCTGCCCCAAGCCGCGGTGGCTCTGGCCCATCGGGCAGAGAAACTGAAGGACGCCTTTCGCTCTGGGAATCCGACAGCGCTTCGTTCTGCAACCCTGGAGGTGGAACTGCTGCGCAGGGATTACGGGACCTTGGACATTTTGCCTCTGGTGGAAGCCATGGCCATCTGGGCCCGCCACGAAGGGCAGCAAGGCCGTTCAGAGGTGGGCCTCCGCACCATCCAGCATCTCGAACGTTGGGCACCCAAGCACCCCATCCTCCTGAGCAGCCGTGTAATCCTCCTGCGTCAGACGGGCACCAAGGGGTACATCGAGAGTCTTCCGGATGTGTACGAGTTGACCCGTCTTCGGCTGGGACACGAGATCCACCGCTGGCTTTTCCTCGCCCAGCATCTGGCTTGGATCCGGCTGCTTGGGGCCCTCCTGCTGTGGGGATGGACCCTGGGCATGTTGCTTCGATACCGCTACGCCTTCCGGTACATCTGGGAGCAACCCTTCACGAAAAAGGTCCCTCATGGCGGGGTTCGCGCCCTGGTGTGTGCTTCGATCCTGGCTGCGCCGGTGTTGATTGGACTCGACCCAAGTATATGTGCCCTTTTCTGGCTCTGGCTGACGGTTCCCTTCATGCTAGGGTCGGAGCTTAAATATTCACTACTTATCATTCTCCTTCAACTGGTGCATCCCCTCCTGGCGGTGCTGGAACCCATGGCCATTGAGTCCCCTCGGCCCAGCCTCCTCGAGCTGCAGATGCAGCCACAGCATAAGGGCCTCGACTGGGACCAGTTCAAGGGGATGTCCGCGGAGGATAAGACCTACCTGCTGGGCTGGCAGGCCCTTCAATCCAAGCGCTGGGCCGATGCTGAGGCGCTCTTCGCCTCCATTCGCGCCACCCATCCTTTCCGCGCGGGGGTCTTGAACAACCTTGGTGTCGCCATGCACCAGCAGGATCGAAAGGCTGATGCCCAGAAACTGTTCGACGAGGCCGCCAAGCTGGGAGGTCCCTGGGTGGAGCTCCTCCTGAACCAGAGCATTCTGGCCTTCAGTCAGCTCGATTCCCCCCTGGGAGAGGCGAAACAGGCCGAGGCCAAGAAGGCCAATCCCCTTCTCTATCAGCAAATCACCGAAGCCACCCAGAGTCGAACGGACCAGCGGACCTACCCCATTCCCCTCCCCAGCACCCCCCAGCTGGAGGAGGTGCTGGTTCAGCGCTACAAGCCAGCCGACAGCGTGGCGTCCTGGAGGGGACCGAGGTCGACCCTCGTGTTCTGGACCATCCTGCCCCTGCTCTCGGCGGCCCTCCTGGTGTGGCGTGCCCGGCAGAGCATCCGGGAGGCTCACCCCACCCAGTGCATCCGCTGCGGAGATCCTTTTCACACCACGGACAGCCCCGATGTGGAGGTGTGCTCCAAGTGCCACCACCTCTTCATCGTGAAGGACGGTCTTCACAACGAGAGCCGCAAGCTCAAGGTGGATGAGGTTGCCGCCTACCAGGGCGAGCAGCGGTGGATCCATCGGATCATCCTGGTGCTCCTCCCTGGGGTGGACCTGCTCTTCCTTGGAAAAACCCGCCAGGGCATGGTGGAGTTCGTGATCTTCTGCCTGGCCCTTGGGGTGGTGCTGGGAACAGGGCGTTCGGTCCGCTATCCGGGTGAGATCCTCCCCGATCCAACCACCATCTGGCTGCCCCTTGGACTCGGGCTGCTGGGAATCCTCTTCTTCCGATCCTGGCTCAAACTGATTCCCCGGCGATAGGTATTCCCATGGCCCTTGAAGGTTCACTTCGCGATTTCGATCTGTTTTCCCTCTTCAACATGATCAAGACCCAAGGGAAGAGCGGGACCCTGGTGCTGACCCGGGGCCAGGAGTTCGTCAAGGTCTTCTTCGATCAAGGCGATATCGTCGGCTGCGATTCCAACCAGGTCCGGGTGGAGGAGCGCATCGGCGCCATGCTCGTGCGCCTGGGACGCCTTTCGGGCGATGAACTCGCCGCGATGATCCACCGACAGCGCCTGACCATGAAGCGGATGGGCACCTTGCTGCTCGAATCGGGCAAGATCTCCCCTCAGGATCTTCAGGACGCCCTCTTCAATCAGGCCATGTCCATCATCTATCGAACCTTCCGATGGATGGAGGGGGACTACCGCTTCGACTCCATCCTTCCCCTGGATCTGGATCGGGACAACTTCCCACCCATTCCCGTGGATACGGTGCTCATGGAAGCGGCCCGAATCATGGATGAGTGGCCGGAGGTCCAGAAAAGGTTGCCCGACCATGGCATCCCTCTGGCCAAGACGGCCTATGCCAAACACCTGAGGCTCAACATCGACCAGGACCTTTCCGCAGTCCTTGAAGGGCGTGTGGATGGGGCCTACCAGGAATCCGGACTGAACCACGAACAGGAAACGGTCCTGACCTATTTTTCAGAGCCCCAGAACATCCAGAGTGTGCTCCAGATCACCCGATACGATGAGCTTGATACGTGCAAGATCATCGCGGACCTCCTGGAGCAAGGTCTGCTGGAAATCGTGCCTGGTCTGGAAATTCGCTCCACGCCAGCCTGGCAGGTACAACCCGCGCCCCAGGAGGTCGTGCGGGAGCCGGATCCCGCTGTTCCATGGTTCTGGGCACTGCTGGCCTTCCTCTTCCTGCTCCCCATCGTGCTTTACGTCCCCCGGAGCCGGGCCTCCCTCAACCAAGGATTGGCAAGCTTCCAGCCCACGGGCCAGCGGGAAGTCTCGGATGAACTCACCCGGATTCGGAAAGCCTGGGCTTTCCGCATGGCTTTCCCCAAGGACGGAGGAAAGAACGTTGCGGCCACCCTGGGCAGCCCGTTGGAAGAGGGGCGAAACCCGGTGCCCGACCTCGCCGCCAAGCCTGATCCGCTCTTCCAGGCACCCGCTAAATAGTTAATACGACTGTGTTGAGCGGCTTGAGGGATGAACCCCATCCCCCATCGCCCCTCGCCTTGTCGGATCACGCGGCTGACCTCCAGCAATCGACCAGGATATTTATAAACATCCCCTTACTTCCTGGGAGCCGCGACCAGGGCGACCAGCACCGATATCCAGTAGAGGCCTAACAGCACGCCAGAGAAAAACAGGGTGGTGACAATCACATCGCCCGGGGTCAAGAAGGCGGCAGCCACGACGATCACCATGGTGGCGTGCTTCCAGAACCGAAGCATCCAGCCCGCGGTGATCACGCGAAGTCGGGCCAGGAAATAGACAAGGACGGGCAGTTCGAAGGCGATGCCCGTCCCCACCAGGGTGTAGATGAAGAGGTCGAGGTAGTCCGACATGGCCAGGTTGGCGCGGAGGCCCGCCTTGAGCGCCTCCGCAAGCAGAATGTCAGCCATGATCTGGAAGGCGTAGCGGTAGGCGAAGGCGGCACCGCCGATGAAACAGGCGCTGGTACCGATCACGAAGGGCCACACCCACTTGCGCTCCCGATCGTAGAGGCCGGGACGGATGAAGGCCCACACCTGGTAGAAGATCAGGGGTGCCACAAGGAAGATGGAGGCCCAGAAGGCCAGGCGCATCAGGGAGAAAAAGGGCTCGGTGGCACTGGTGAAGGCAAAGGGGGTCGCAGGTGCCATCTGCAGTTCCACCAACCGCTTTCGAAAAATCTCATGAAAGGGACGGGTGGCCCAGTCCCAAAGTTGGAATCGGACCATGTAGGTGAGGGCGAAGCCTCCCACCACGATGATCACGATGCGGGTCAGGCGTACGCGAAGCTCCTGAAGGTGCTCCCAGAAGGTCATTTCAGCGGGCGGTTCGATGGTAGGGGGCATGCAGGGTTTCCGTGGAAAGCATCAGCCCAGGGCAGGGGGGCCCTGGGCCTCGGAACGCGTGGGGCTATTTCTTTTCGGTCACTTCTTCCCGGACGGCCTCGGTCAATTCCTTTCCCGCCTTCTTGAATTCGCGGATGCCTTCGCCCAGGGATTTCCCGAGTTTGGGAAGCTGGCTGGGGCCGAAAAGCAGCAGCAATACCACCCCGATGAGAAGCATCTCGGTGAGTCCTAGATTGCCCATGGTGTCCTCCAATTTCAGTACAGGGTCGGTGGCCTCAGGGGTTGACCGGAAGGCGCCCAATGGAATGATACGTCCAACCTCTGGATTGCATATCCGCGGGCTGGAATAGGTTGCGACCGTCGAACATCAGCTTGGACTTCAGGAGATCAGCCAAGCGGTCCAGGTCCATGGCCTTGTACTGGGGCCATTCGGTGGCGATGATGACCGCATCGGCACCCTCACAGGCAGCGTAGGGGTCCTGGGCGTAGGCCACGCGATCCTTGATCCGTGCGCGGACGTTGTCCATGGCCTCGAAGTCGTGGACCACCATGGCGGCACCAGCCCCCACGAGGCTATCGATGAGCTCCAGGCTCATGGCCTCGCGGATATCGTCCGTATGGGCCTTGAAGGCCAAGCCAAGGAGGGCGAAACGGCGTCCGGCCAGGGGCACCGGGTTCCCCGGATCCGCACCGAAATGGCGCTTCACCTTCAGCCCCAGGACCTGCTTCTGGTGCCGATTGGCCTCCACGGTGGTGGCCAAGGTCATCATGCGATGGCCGTGCTCGCGTCCGGTTTTCAGGAGGGCTTGGAGATCCTTGGGGAAGCAGGAACCCCCAAAACCCGGGCCTGGGTTGAGGAAGTACTTGCCGATTCTGTGGTCGGATCCAATGCCATCCCGGACCATTTCCACATTGGCTCCTACGGTTTCGCAAAGGCCTGCAATCTCGTTCATGAAACTGATGCGCAGGGCCAACATCGCATTGGCGGTGTACTTGGTCATTTCCGCACTGGGGGGATCCATGCGGAAGAAGAGGCCCCGATCCTCCCGAAGCGCTTTCGCTCGGTCCAGCAAGGGCTGGTAGAGTCCCCGCATCACCTCGGCCGCATGATCGCTCCGACAGCCGATCACCACTCGGTCCGGGATCAGGAAATCATCAATGGCACAGCCTTCCCGCAGGAACTCGGGATTGGAGACAACCTCGAAGGCGCGGTCGGTGTGTCCCTGAATGGCGGCAGTTACGCGCAGCGCCGTCCCCACGGGAACGGTGCTCTTGTCCACCACGATGAGGGGCTTGCTGTCGGCGGGTCGGGCCTGCATGGCCTTGCCGATGTCCTCCGCCACCTGCAGCACATAGTGCAGGTCGGCACTGCCATCCTCGCTCTGGGGCGTGCCCACGCAGATGAACGCGGCGATCGCATTGCCGATGCCCTCGGCCAGATCCAGGGTGAAACGCAATAGACCACCGGTCTGGTGCTTGAGCAGCAGATCGTCAAGTCCAGGTTCGTAAATGGGCGAGATTCCTGCCTTCAGCTTCTCTACCTTGGCGGCGTCCACATCCACACCCAGGACCTGGTGACCAGCTTCCGCGAATCCCACGGCCGCCACCAAACCCACGTACCCCGAGCCGATGATCACAACTTTCACAGCATTCCCTCCAATGAGAAAAGATGGTCACCTTGCGTGGCGTGACGCACCGCAACCGCCCGTGGCCATCCCCTATGGAACCGCGAGGTCCGCTAAGATGCAATCCAAGGAGGCAGGATGTATCCCACGGCACTTCTGGAGGGGCAGGGCATCAATCTATGGTCGGTGGTGCTCAGTGGAGGGGCAGTATCCAAGGTGGTACTCCTCCTGCTGGCGTTCTTCTCCATGGCGAGCTGGGTCATCATTTTTCAGAAATTCGTTCTCTTGAAGCGCAGTGCCAGTGCCTCCGAGGCCTTCCGCGCGACGTTCAGAAAGGCGACGGATTGGCGGGACCTGAAACAGCACGCCGACCAGCACATCCACAGTCCCATGGTGGGCCTTTTCTCCGCGGGGTACAGCGAGGTTACCTACCAGCTGCGGGCCGGACAGGCCGCCGGAAAGGCCCAGATCAGAAACATGGAAGCGGTGGAGCGCAGCCTTCAGCGAGCCTCCGTGGTGGAGATGGGCCGCATGGAGCGCCATCTGGGCATCCTGGCCACCATCGCGGCCGTCAGTCCCTTCGTGGGCCTGTTTGGAACGGTCTGGGGCATCATCGACGCCTTCCATGGCATCGGTCAAACCGGGCAGGCCAACCTGGCCACGGTGGCCATCCCGATTTCCGAGGCCCTGGTGGCCACCGCCATCGGCCTCGTGGCCGCCGTGCCGGCCCTCATGGCCTACAACTACTTTCAGGGACGCATCAAGGCCTGGCAAACCGAACTCGACGATTTTGCCCTGGAGTTCATCAGCCTCTCCGAACGCAACTTCACCTGAGTTCGAGCCCCCATGCCCACCCTCCAGACCCAGACCTCCTGTGCTCCGAAGACACCCATTTTCTGGCAGCGCCAGCCAGGCCTTCCCATCGCCGTTCACAAGGTGCTTCGATCCAGGCTGGAGCGGGCCTTGGAGGACCCAAGCCAGCGCGCACTTCTGGTCTGGCCCACCATCCTCGGCGCCCCTCGTCTGCGCAGCGAGCACCCCCTGGGCGTGCCGGAAGACCTGCTCATGGAGTCCGCTCGGGGCATGCTGAATTCCCTTGGTTGCAAGGATCCCGAGGCCAGTTTTCGCGCGACCCTCACCGAGCTCCCCGAGACCGCCCAGCCTGGGAGTCGGGGGTGGCTGCCTCACCCCGACTGGCGGGAGTGGGCCGACCTCGTGAGTTTGCGTTCCGGTGTCACCCTCCTGGCCCTCATGGGACAACCCGAGGGACCTCGCTACCGCCTGGCTGCGGGGACTGCACTGTTCAATTCAGCCCTGTTCCATGAGGCCCACGATGCCCTTGAGGGGCTTTGGATCCGGGCCCGGGGACACTTGAAGCGCGGGCTCCAGGGACTCATCCTCCAGGCCGGTGGCTTTCATCACCAGCAGGCCCACCGGGAGCCGGGGATGATCGCCCTCTGGGAGAACGCCATGGGCATCCTGGGGCAATTTGACGGTGAGCTCGAGACGCCCTGGGGCACCTTGGATTTCTCCAGTGGCATGGTGGCCATGGGCGAACGCCTGGCCTGGCTGGCCACGCGGGATGAGGAGGAGGAACTTTCCCAGCTGTGGGAATTCAGCCGACCCACCTGGGATCTCCTGCCATGAGCATCGACATTCTGATCCTTGGGGCTGGGATCGCAGGGTGCACCGCCGCCCTGCGGGCCGCGGATCTGGGGGCGGATGTGCTTTTGGTGGCCAAGGACCCCCTCGGGGAGGGCAACACGTCCTGGGCCCAAGGGGGCATCATCGGACAACCCGCCTTGGAGCAACCCGGTGATGCGGCCCTGCTGGCTTCGGACATCGAAAGGGCCGGGGCGGGGCTCTGCCACCCCGAGGCCGTTCGCATGCTCTGTGAGCAGGGACCTGCCCTGTGTCGTTCCTTTCTCTGGAAGCAGGTGGGCGTCCCCTTCGACCTTGGGGCAGGGGGTGAGCCCGAACCCACCGCCGAGGCCGCCCACTCCGCGCGGAGGATCTACCATGTGCGGGATGAGACTGGGCGAGCCATCCAGGAGTCCCTGAACCAGGCCGTGCGGGCCCATCCCAAGATCCAGGTGCGGGAAGGCTGCATGCTGGCGGACCTGGTCACCATTCCCCACCATGCCCAGAATCCCCGAAGGGTCTACGACCCCATCCAAGTCTGGGGGGCCTACCTACTGGATACCACCACGGGTCAGGTGGAGAAACTGCTCGCGAAGCGCACCGTGCTCGCCACGGGAGGACTGGGGTACCTCTACCTCCATACCAGCAATCCTCCCGGCACCACGGGGGACGGGTTGGCGGCGGCCTTTCGGGCCAGCGCCCGTATCGTGAACTGCGAATATGTCCAGTTCCATCCCACCACCCTGTTCAGTCCCGGCAAACCCAGGGCCCTTTTAACGGAAGCCCTCCGGGGGGAGGGTGCACACCTGGTCAACCGCGCGGGTATCCGGTTCATGCCTCGCCATGCCCCAGAATTGCTGGAACTGGCCCCCCGGGATGTGGTGAGTCGTGCGATTTTTTCGGAAATGGCCCAAACGGGCGAACCTTCCATGTTCCTGGACCTGTCGCCCCTGGCGGCCCGCCTGGATGTGGAAGCCCGATTCCCCAAGGTCCTGGGCACCTGCAGGGCCTATGGCCTGGATCCCCTGAGCCACCCCATCCCCGTGGTGCCTGCGGCGCACTACTTCTGCGGAGGCGTGGCCGTCGATCTGGATGGCCGCACGAGTCTGCCGGGCCTCTTCGCTGTGGGGGAGGTGGCCTGTACGGGGGTCCACGGGGCCAACCGGCTGGCTTCGGCGTCCCTGCTTGAGGGGCTTCTCTGGGGGCATCGGGCGGCCGATGCGGCCGTGGCGGACTGTGCCACCATGCGCCCCCTGGACGCCTCGGAGGTCCGCCCCTGGCTGCCCGCCAAGCCTGCCTTCGAGCCCGACCCATTGCTCATCGAGCAGGATTGGAACAACATCCGGACGACCCTCTGGAACTACGCAGGCATCATTCGCACCTCCACACGGCTCGTGCGGGCACGGTCGGACATGGGCTACTTGTTCCATCGCATCGAAGCCTTCTACCGGTCGGCCCCCTTGGCCCGAAACCTCCTGGAATTGCGCAACGCCATCACCTGCGCCCGCCTCATCCTCAAGGCCGCCCTTCAGAACCCCGAAAGCCGAGGCTGCCACTACCGCCTGGACTGATCCCAGCCTCCAGCCCTGATCCCACCTAGAGCGGCCAGGGCCCGGCACCCTGACGGAGGATGTGGGGTTGCTCGCTGCAGAGGTCCACCACGGTGCTGGCCTGACCTGAAGGGGTTCCGCAGTCCACCACCAGGTCCAGCATGAACCCCAGCTCCTGGTCGATTTCCCACGCGGAGTCCAAGGGATCTTCGCCGCTGCGATTGCAGCTGGTGGTCAGGATGGGCTCCCCCACCATGCGCGTGATCGCCAGGCAGAAGACATGATCGGGAATGCGCAAGCCCACGGTCTGCTTGTTCTGAAGGTAGCGGGGGACTTCACGGCTGGCGGGAAGCACGGCCGTGTAGGGTCCCGGAAACATGGCCTTCAGGATCCGGAAGGTGGAGGTCTCGAAGTGGCGGGTGTATTTGGAGAGCATCTCCAGGTCCGCGCACAGGATGGACATGGGCTTACGAGGATCCCGCCTTTTTATGACCTGGATGCGATCCACGGCCTTCTTGCGAGACACCAGGCAGCCAAGCCCGAACATGGTGTCCGTGGGGTAGGCAATGACGCCATCCCGAAGGAGCAGGTCGGCGATACGCTCCAGATGGCGCTGCTGGGGGGTCTCGGGGTGGAGGCTGAGCATCATGGCTGGTCCAGCATATCCCACCGAGCCCGACCGGCGCTGGGATGGTCCTGGGGCTTCTGGAAGAACCTCTCGCACAGCTCCGGAGCCAAGCCTCCCGGAACGCTGGAACGACGGGCCTGGAGGGCCAGGAGACCCACCACCGTGAGGCTATCCGTGATCTCGCCACGGAGGATCCTGGACAGACATTGTTCAAAGGGTTCCCAGTGAACCAGCAGCTCTTCGTTGTCCTCGGGGGCATGTCCCCCGGGAAGGGGAACCAGATGGGTGGCCTGGAACAGGAAGGTCTCTTCGTCGGTGCTGGAATTGGAGGTGTGGAAGTAGGAGAGGGGTTCCCAGACCCCTGCGCGGTACCCAGCCTCCTCCTCCAACTCTCGGCGGATGGCCTCCAGGGGGCTCTCGTCCGCCTGGCCGCCACCCTCGGGAAGCTCCCAGGAGTAGGCCTCCAGCGGATAACGCCATTGACCCACCAGGGCCACCCGATCCTGGTCATCCAAGGCCACCACCCCACAGGCGGTGCGGCGGAAGCCGCACACGGGATAGCGCCCAAAGGCGCCCCGCCGGTGGGTAAAGCGGTCCTCCCTCAGCCGAATCCAGGGCGAATCGAAGAGCAGCCGTCGTTCCTGAACCTGGTAGGGATTGGGAGAGGCGGGGATGGGCAGGGGAGGCAGCATGGATTTCCTTTACTGAAAACGCCCGCAGATGCGGGCGTTCGGTGGAATCCAAAGGCGTTAGCGGCGCAGGCCAAGGCGCTCGATGAGCTTGGCGTAGCGGGCCACATCCTTGCGCTTCAGGTAGTCCAGCAGGCGGCGACGCTGGCCGACCATGATCATGAGTCCACGGCGGCTGTGGTAGTCCTTGGAGTGGATCTTGAAGTGCTCGGTCAGGTCGTTGATCCGCTTGGTGAGCAGGGCCACCTGGACCTCGGGCGAACCGGTGTCGCTCACGTGGGTCTTGTAGTCCTCGATGATGATGGTCTTCTGGTCGGCGTTGAGGGCCATGTCGGCTCCTGTTCGGGGGAACGCCCGTCACCGATCCGGCAGCCCCGTGCCGCAGGATGGTCGAGTCCGAAAAGGGTCGGACAGCCCGTGTCAAAATTTCCCGCGATGGGAAAGGAAAAGCCGACCTGGGGTCGGCTTTAAGGTGGTGCGGATAGAGGGACTCGAACCCCCACGACCGTGAGATCACTAGTACCTGAAACTAGCGCGTCTACCAATTCCGCCATATCCGCGTCTTCAACACCCGCTCCCTCGAGAGCTTGATGCTTGGGAACCCCCATCCTATCTGGCTTTACGCGCCCAGGCAACCAGATTTTTTCCGACCTACCATTCCTTGTAGGGAATGCCATTGGACCCCGTGGCTTCGGACTTGCTGTAGACATCGAAGACGCTGCCGCCTCCCCAGCTTGTGGAAGTGGCATCATCCTGCACCGACCGAAACCCCCACTCGGGCCTCCCCGTGGTGGGATCCACGGGAATGCGGCGTAAGAAGCGTATCTTGGCGCTCTTCCCGTTCATGGGAACCCCTTCGATGAGAACATCCAGGGACTCGGGATACCCATTGTTCTCGATGGGGGGAGGCTTGATCTTCTGGCCATCCACGGCGGCCTTGTAGTCATCCAGGGCCTTGCGCATTTCCCGGAGGGCCCGAATCAGCTCCACTTCCCGCTGGCGCCGCTGGGCGTTCTTGGCCATGGGCACCACGGCGCCCGCCCTCACCATGAGAATGGTGGCGCAGAGGAGGAGCTCCGGGGGCGTGAAGCCAGGGGCGCGGGGGCGGGTTCGGAACATCCTGGGAGGCCTCGGAGTCTATTCCACCACCACCAGGGCACCCAGGACCTGGGCGGGGATCGGATTGGAACCCACCAGGAATTTGGCGCCCTGGATTAGGACTGGAGCATTGCCAGGTGCACCCACCACTTCGAGGTCGAGGATGGCCAGGGTTCCGCTGTCCCCCTGGGCCGTGGCGCGCTTGAAGGTGATGGTGGCCTTGCCGTCCTTTACGGGGGCCAGTTCGGAACTCCCGCCGTCGTTGGTCAGGTAATCCGCGGGCATGACCCCGTTGAGCTTGAGGCGTGGGTCCAGGCGCATCTCGAACTGCCCCCCGGTGATGCCCTTGCCTCCGCTCACCAGGACCGCCAGCTGGATCCGCTCGCCCTTGCGGGCATTGCTGTTGAGGGGGGAGATGAAGACCACCAGTTTCTGGTCATCGGGGCGCGTGGCCGCAGGCTTTTCTTCCGCTGTGACCTTGGGATCCCCCGCCGGGAGGGCCTCCTGGCCACCCGGGAGCTTCACGGGCTGCACCGGGGGTGGGGCCTGGGTGACATCATGGGCCGCTTCAACCTTGGCCGGTGGGGGTACGGGGGTTTCGGTCTTGATGACCGCGGGCTTGGCCGCATCTGCCTTGGGAACCTCCGTTTTTGGAGCCTCGACCTTGGCTTTGGCTTTGGCGGGTTTCGGCGCGAAGGGCCCCGTTTCCATGCCATAACGCTCGGGGTCGAAGACTTCGAAATCCTTGGCCGTAAGTTCCTGGCTCCGCACCAGCACCGTTCTCACCGTGAGGATCACATCGGTCTTGGCCCGCTTGCGGAAGCTGTTGCCCAACAGCTTGCCCAGGATGGGCACATCCGTGAGTCCCCAGATGCCCTGGAGGCTCTTCTGTTCGTCTTCCTTCAGGAGCCCGCCGAACACGGCCGTCTCGCCATCCTTGAGTCGCGTGGTGGTTTTGACGACCCGCTGGCCAATGTCGGGACGGCCCGGGGTGGAGCCCGCGATCTGGGTGGTGATGGAGGCATCGATCTTCAGGGTGATGTTCCGATCCTGATGGACCCGGGGCTCCACCTTGATCTTTACGCCGATGTCCTCGTAGTTGAAGCTGGTCTGCGGCATCATCCCGTTCATGCCCAGGTTGCCGAGGTTACCCGTGTTGGCGCCCGTCATCCCCGTGGGCATGCCCATGCCCAGCTGGGAATTGGTGGTGCTGACCTTCTGGCCAATGGTCACCTCTCCGGGTTCGCCACTGGCCACCCGCACATTGGGACTGGCCACCAGCTTGGCGTCGCCACTGTTCTTCAGGGCGTCCAGGGCGAGGCTGGGAAAGAGGAAGCGCACATCGGAGCGGGTGATGCGAATGCCGCCCTTGTTCTGATTGAGCCCACCGGTGTTGTCGATGGTGGCACCCAGTCGGAAGATGCCGCTGCCTCCACCGATGCCCATGTCCGGGGACGTGATGGGGAGAAGACCCACCTGCTCCATGGTGTTCTCGGTCACCTCCAGGAGTTCGAGGTAGACCATCACCTCCGCCTTGGGTTTGTCCAAGGTGTTAACGATGCGGGTGGCCACGGCGATTTCATTGGGCTTGGCCGTCACCACCACTGCATTCATGCGCTTATCGATGAAGAGCTTGGCATCCCCGATGAGGGTCTGGAACACGTTCCGGACATCATTGGGGTCGGCATTGGAGAGGAAGAAGGTCTTGGTGAGCTTGGCGTCGTACTGCTGGCGATTGGGCTGGGTGCTCTTGAAGATCATGATGGTGTTGGGACCCAACACCCGGTAGAAAAGGTCGCTCTGGAGCATGAGGGTGTCCAGCATGCGCTGGAAGGAGAGTCCCCGGAGGTCCGCCTGGATCGTGGTGTCCTGGTAGGAGCTGTGGAAGAGCATGCTCACGCCGAACCCCTGGCTCAGGGTGGCGAGGATGTCCTTCAGGCTGGTCTTCTTGCTGAAGTTGAAGTTGATGCCCGTGGCCGATCGGGGGTCCAGGGCCAGGGGATCATGGCTTTCGGCTTCCTCCTTGAGGGCCTCGATGTCCTGGTCCGCCTTGAGGGCTTCCGCAGCCCTTTCCAGCTCCACCAGCATGTCCATGGCGATGGCATTGCCTGGGTCGTAGCTCAGGGCGCGCCGGGCCTCGAAGTTGGCCTGGCTGTCCTGTTTCTGGGCCTTGTGGGTTTTGGCCCGCTCCACACACGCCTCCGCGGCCCGGGTGGCGGCGGCACGGTAGCCGATGCGGGCCTTCACATTGGAGGGATCCTTGGCCAGGACCTCGCGGTAGCTCAGGGCGGCCTCTTCGTAGCGCCCCTCGTCATAGCTCTTGCGGGCCTTGTGGAGGCTGCAGCCCACGGTAATGGCCGCCAGGAGGATCAGGGCCAGGCTGCGGGTGACGAAGCGAAAAGCGGGTGTGGATCTCATCATGCCCATCCGAGAATCAGAATTCATTGGTGACCAGGCCCGCCCGTGACGCCCCATCGGCGTCCGTGGCTGCTACTTTGTGCTTCATGTCGGTGTATTTCAGGTTCTGGAAGATCACGTGGTCCTTGGTGACCTCGATCAGTTTCCATTTGGGACTGAACTGGGCGCCCAGCTGGAGGTTGTAGGGTTCCTGACCCCCCTTGATGAAGGCCGCGATCCGGGGTGCCTTTTCGCTGTGGAAGTAGCCCAGGAACTTGAGGTTGGAGGGCTTGGAGGCCTCCTCCGCCGCGCGGTCAGCCTGGAGCTTCTGGTGGGCGATCTCCTCCGGCGAGGGAGGTGGGGGCGGCGGGGGCGGCGGAACCGGAGGCGGCGGGGGGGGCGGGGGCCCTTCGAAGGTGAGCAGGTCCCGGTACATCCTCGCCTCGTTGGGGAGCTCCCCCGCACGGTCCAGGGAGGCCAGGTTCTTTAGGGGATCCAGAAGGCGCAGTTGGGTGTCCGAATTGACGGAGGTGGAGAGAATCCCGGCAGCGGTCCGGGGCCGCTTGGGGGGATCAGGCCAGAGGGAATACACCATGAAACCCGCGGTGGCCGCCATGCCCACCAAGGCCCACTGGGTGCGACGGTTCGTCTTCAGCTCCTGGAGCCAGTTCTGGCTTCCTTTCTCGTTCGATGCACTGGGGCTCATGCACCCTCCCGATTCGCATCCACGGCCTCGAGGGTGTGGAACATGTCGTGGTACTTGAGGCTCTGGAAGATTGCCTTGTCTGGAAAGACCTCCACCAACCGCCAGCCCTGCTTCACCAGCACCCCTGTGGAAAGGATCCTGGGGGAGGGGCCGTCGAGGAAGGCCGCCCTTCGAGGGGTCCCCAGGGGATGGAAGAAGCCAAGGTATCGGAGCCCACTGGGGCGGGTGGCCCATTCAAGGTCGCGTTCGCTGGGGGGCACCGCCGGAGGCGCGAGGGCGGGCACCAGGGGCTTCGTGGCTGGGATCTTCGAAACGCCGAAGGTCAGTGGGTCTCGGTGAGGATTGTCCGAGTTCGGCAGGGAGCCCATGCGATCCAATGCGAGCACATTCCGAAGGGTTTCCATGGGAATGACATGCTCAGTGCGCTGGAATCCGGTGGGAAGGGTGTTCCCCGGGGTGCGTCCAGGGATGAACATCCCCAGGGCATGGGCCAGCACGAGTGACGTTCCAACCATGCCAAGGAGCGCATATCGGGTCCTGCGCTGGGTGCGGAGTTCGTGAGCCCAGGACTGGGGGAGGGCAGAGGTGCGGGGGCTCATGCACTCTCCTTGTCGGGTTCCGCTTGCACCACACTCTGGGCCTGACCTGCCCTGCGGAAGGCGCGGAGGACCACGGTGAGACGGGCCCCCTCCTGGCTTTCATCCAGTTTGGCGGAGGACACGCCGAAGGGCAGTCCACTGCCCTCCAGGGCCAACATGTAGCCCTTGAGCACGGAGTAGACCCCGAGGATCGTGAATTCCACATCCACATTCTCGATGTCCGTCCCCTTGGCACTGTCCTTGGTGGGGGTGCCGTATTTGACGGCCTGGATGCGCACGGGATGGACCTTGGCAAGGTCATAGAGGGTGCGGCTCAGCTTGAATTGAAGCTCCCCCAAACTGCCCTTGGGCATGCGGGATTCCAGTTCCTCGATGCGCGCCCGCCCTCGTCGGATCATTCCCGCCTCTGCTTCGAGGGTCTTGAGCCGTTCGCGCTGCGCCTCCAACTTCCGGGCGGCGTCCCGCGCCGAAAGTTGTTGCTGACGGAGCTGGTTGGAAGCATCCGGCAGCACCAGGAGGGCGCCCAGGAGGCCCAGGGCGAGCAAACCCGCCCCCATGCCGGCACGGAGGGTGCTCGTGCGGAGGTTGTGTGTCATCGTTCGCCTCCTTCCCGGCGGAGGTTCCGGGGGCGCTCGCGCCTTGACTCGGGGTCAGGAAGGGCCTCACGCACGGGCAGACGGGCCGGGGCAGCAAGGGCTGGCGAGGGGAGCCGGACCCCCTGCCCGAGGGACGGTACCGGGGTTTTGGAGGCAGGGGGCGGCGCCACTTTGGCTACGGGCAGGACTTTGGGGGGTGGCGCGGGGGCGGGGAGCTTGGTGCCCCGCTCGGGTCCGTACTGGGGAAGCGGCACGAAGGTCTTGGGATCACTGGTTACGGGCAACGTGATATCAAAGTCGATGCCCCCCCCGGTTCGTTCGGCTTCCCGTTCGAAAACCGGATCGAGAAAGAAGGGGTTCAGTTTGAGAGATTCTATAAAGGCGACCTCGGCATCCCGGGTACGGGCTTCACCCCTGAGCTTGATCTGAACCCCTTGGTTGCCCGTGGTGCGAACACGCTGGATGGTCTTGACCCTCATGTCCTGGACAAGGCTTCGCTCAAGTTCGGCGGTGATGCGACTCCAGGGCAGGCTACGTTCAAGAAGGATACGTTCCGCCAGTTTCCATCGCGGCATTTCCTTGGTGACATCGATGGTCCGCAATTCCTCCAGAATCTGGCGCTCGGCGCGTTCCGTCTCCCGGGCCTTGGCGGTGGTCTGGATGGTTTCCCGACCCGTACGCTTGGCCAGGAGGAACGATCGCGTGGTCTGGTAGGTCACCAGGGAGAAGGTCAGCAGACCCAGTCCCAGGATCGACCAGCCCAGAACATGGTGGTGCCTGCGCCAAAGGGTGGGAGGTGGTACCAGGTTCAGTTTGAGTTGGGGGATGGCCATCAGATCGCCTCCCCGACAGGCAATTCAGGCGGAAGAATGTGGGTCACCAGGTCCGATCCCGGCCAGGAGGTGGTGCCCCAGACCAGGAGTTCCTGGGGCGTTCGCCCCTCCCGCTGCAGGTAGTTGGCGGTGGGCATGACCCTCTCCTCCATCCACGTGGTGGCATCTACGGGCTCCTGCCACTGTCGCAGCAGGGTTAGGGTGCGTCCCCAGGCCAGGAGGCTGCCTGTGAAGCCGCCTTCGGGGTGGGCACAGAGCGAGAGCAGGAGTCCCGGCGTTTCCCGACTCGGGGCCACGCGGTTGTAGAGCCAGAGCCATCTGGGCACCATGCAAAACACGGGGCGGCCCAAGCGCGCGGAGAGCGTGGTCCAGCCATCCCGGAGACCTTGGGGCACACCGGACAGGAGCCAGGTGTTCTCTTCCAGGGTCAGGGCCTGGACGGCCTGCTCGCCGTCGAGGGCCAGGGATTGGCTGTATTTCCAGCGGAAGAAACTGTCCCGGGCCTCCGAACCGGATGGCACCTCGATGATGTCCCGAAGGATCACCGAGGGGGCCCACAGATCATCCAGGATCCATTTGGTGATGCCCGTGGGCAGCGCCGTAAGGACTTGGGCAAGCTGGTCTTCCGTCGGAAGTCCATGGATGGGGCGGGACTGGCCGCCCCCCACGAGACGATGGGGTTCGAGCCACAGGACCTTCGCCTGACGTGAACCTAGGGAGAGGCCACTCATGGCGTGGCACTCGGGATCCCCGGCTCCGCACCGGGCAGGGAAAAATGCCTCAAGACATGCACGGACACAGGGACTCCGAAAAAATGACAAAAGAGAAGTTTATCTCCTCTTGGCACAGGCCCCAAGTGGAGAAGACCCGAGCATGGAATGTAGCCATTGGACGGGATGTTCCCGCATGCTTAGGAGGGAGATACCACCTTGCGCCTGGTTGCCATGGAACTGCACGGCTTCAAGTCCTTCGCGGACCCGCAGAAGCTTGTCTTTCCTGCGTGCATGACGGCCGTGGTTGGACCCAATGGCTGCGGAAAATCGAACATCTCCGATGCCCTCGCCTGGGTCCTGGGGGAGCAGCGAGCCACCCTCCTCAGGGGATCCGAGATGGCGGATGTCATCTTTGCCGGCACCAGTGATCGTCGGCCCCTGGGCATGGCCGAGGTGCGCCTGACCCTGGAAATGCCCGACCTGGGGCAACCGGGAAGGACCAAGGAAACCGTGATTGGACGTCGCCTCTACCGGGATACCGGGGGTGAATATCGCATCAACGGTAAAGATTGCCGTCTCAAGGATATCCAGGATCTGTTGATGGACACGGGCATGGGTACCCGGGCCTACAGCTTCATCCAGCAGGGGCAGATCGACCTCATCCTCTCCACCAAACCCAAGGACCGACGCTCCCTCATCGAAGAGGCCGCGGGGATCACGCGGTACAAGCTTCGCCGGGGCGAGGCCGAACGAAGGCTGGACGATACCCGAGCCAACCTCACCCGCCTGGACGACATCCTCTTCGAACTGACCAAGCAGATGGAGAGCCTCAAGCGCCAGGCCTCCAAGACCCGTCGTGCCCTCGAACTGGACACCGCCATCAAGGCCACCCAGCGGATCCTCCTGGCCGGCAAGGCCATGGAGCTGGACAGTGCCAAGGAGCGCATCGTTGAGCAGCTGGAGCAGCTGGAACGCCAGATCGGCCTCCTCACGGCCCAGGCCTCGGAAAAGGCCGGGGAGGTGGAACATCAGCGCCTTCGTCTGGACGAGCAGAAGGAGGCCTTCGAGCGCAGGGCCCGAAGTCTACTGGGGCTGGACCAGCGACTGGGGCTCATGGATCAGGATCGCGGCTTCCAGGAAGAGCGGACCCGGGAGTCCAAGGCACAGCAAGCCCAGTTCCTGGAGCGCCTGGAGGAGCTGGACAGCCGAAAGGGCGGCTGGGATGAGGAACTCCAGCGATTGGAGATGGCCCTCAAGGAGGCATCCGCGCGCCTGGAAGCTCGCTCGGGCGTGGTTCAGGACGCGGAGGAGGCCGTGGCCATGGCCGTGGGTCAACTCCGACGGATCGACCAGGAGCTGAAGGAACTCCGCCACCAGCGGGCCGAAGCCGAGAAGGCCCAGCTCCAGGTCCAGCGCCAGAAGCAGGTCATCCACCAGCAGATTGCCCAGTTGGAGGGGCGACTGGATGCCCTCAACCATGACGAAGCCGTCCGTGCCCCCCGCCTGGCCACCCTCCAGGCGGAGGAAAAGCGCCTGGGCAGGGAGCGGGAGGGGGCCGAGGAACGGCAGGAGCTGGTGGACGAGGCCGTCCAGGTCCAGGCCAGACTCCGGCAGGATGCCGAAGCGGCCGTCCAGGCAGGGACCGAATCCCTGAGGAACGCCGAAGGCGCGCTGGAGACGGCCGAGCGCCGACTGAGACAGATCGGTGACCAGCTTCGCCAAGCCTCGGGTTCGGAGGAGATCAAGAAGGCGCTTGAATGGCTGCGATCCCAGGGTGAAGTTCCCCTGGCCCTCAGCGATGCCCTGACGGTGGATGAGGCTACCCTTGGTCATGTGGAGCGCCTGCTGGGCGCGTGGATCGGCACGGTGGCGCCCTCGGCCCGGACCCTGGACCTCCTGTCCACCCTGCCCGGGCAGCTCATGGCCAGTGTCGGATCCACGGAAGCGCCCGAAAAGATGGACCCTCCTGGGCTCGAGCCCCTGCGTCAGCATTTGGGTTGGAGGCCCGGATGCCCTCCCATGCTGGGCGAACTCCTGGATCGTACCTACCTGGTGGCCGATTCCGATCTGGTGGGCTTGGCCCGCCAGTACCCAGGCCTGGCCTTCGTTGGCCCCACCCTCCTCAAGCTCCCCTTCGGCCCGGTCCAGTCGGGGCTGAAGGCTCCCCAGGCATCTCCCCTCAAACTCAAGGCGGAACAAACCGCCGCTCGGGCCGCCCGGGAGGCCGCGCTGGAGAAGGTGGAGACCCTGGAGGCCGCCGCCGAGGGCCTGGTAACGCGGCACCGCGAGGCCCAGGAGCGCTTCCGGGAGATGGAGGAAGACCGACTCCAGGCCCGCAGGGCCCTGGAGGAGCTGCGGGGTCGTCATACCTCGATCAAGGCCCAGCTTCGTGAAATCGAAGAAGCCCAGGTGCGTGCGGACGCCCAGTGGGAGACCCTCGAAGCGGAAATTGAAGTCCATCGGAGCCAGCTGCGAGAGCTGGAGACCCAACCCCACCAGGAAGTGGACCAGCGGTTCACCGAGGCCATTCACGGGGCCGAAGGCCGTCAAGCCGAGGCCCACGCAAGCCTGGAAGCCTGCCGTGAGCGCCTTCTGGAGGCCTCGCGCATGCGCGATGGCGCCTGGGCCGAGCGGGATGGACTCCAGCGCCAGCTCAACCAGCTCCAGCGGGCCGCCTTCGACCTGGAGGGGGAGAAGCGGAGGATCCGGGAGGATCTGGAACAGGCTCAAGCACGGGAGGCCGCCGCCCAGGCTCGCCTCGAGGAGCTGGCCCTGGCCACGGACGAGTGCCTGAGGGAGCGCACGAAGCTGGTCGGTATTCAGCAGGAAGCCGCTCCAGAGATCGAGTCCACCCAGGAATTGGTGCGCATCCACGAACGCATGGCCCGGGAATTCCAGCAGGCCCTGGAGAACGCGCGTCAGCTTCACCACGACACCCTCGTGGGGGGGGCCCAGATCCAGGGCAGCATGGAGGCCGTGGCCAAGGAGATCGAGCTGGCCCTCAATTTCACGGTGCCGGACTTCCTGGCCTCCATCTCGCCTGAAGAACGGGAAGCCTGGGAACTGGGCGAACTCGTGCACCAGACGCAGTTGAATGAACTCCAGGGACGCCGGCTGGACCTGGGCAGCGTGAACCCCCTGGCCATCCAGGAACTGGCAGAAGCCGAGGAGCGCCTGGGTTTCCTCAACCAGCAGCGGGGGGATGTCCTGGAGGCCATCGCCAACCTCGAGGCCACCATCCGGGAGATCAACGCCACCAGCGAAGAGCGGTTCAAGGAGGCCTTCGACTACATCCAAGGTAAATTCCAGGATGTCTTCCGGGAGGTCTTCGGGGGCGGAGCCGCGCACCTGGCCCTCCAGGATCCCAAGGATCTGCTCGAGTGCGGCATCGAGATCATGGCCCAGCCCCCGGGCAAGAGTGCCAAGGCCCTGACCTTGCTCAGTGGCGGCGAAAAGGCCCTGACGGCCATTTCCCTGCTCTTCGCCATCTTCCACTACAAACCCAGCCCCTTCTGTGTGCTGGACGAGGTGGATGCGCCCTTGGACGAAGCCAATGTGGGTCGCTTCGCCGCGCTGGTGCAGAAGATGAAGGAAGGCACCCAGTTCATTGTGATCACCCATCAGAAACCAACCATGATTGCGGCGGACACCCTGTATGGCGTGACCATGGAGGAGCGCGGTGTCTCCAAGCTGGTGAGTGTTCAACTCCGGGACGCGGAGCAACTGCTTCCTTAAGCCAGGATTAATCCTGCCCGTAGAGGCTAAAGGCCTTTCGGAGGATTCCATGGACAGCGGCATTCGCATGCTCATCGTGGAAGACGATCCCCAGCTGGGCAGGGCCCTGGTCCGGGCCCTGGCGGATGCGGGGCACCAGGTGAGCTGGGTGCGCACCCTGGAGGATGGTGAGCTCCATGCCCAGACCCAGACCTACGACGCCGTCGTACTCGACCTGGGGTTGCCGGATGGATCTGGGCTCAGCCTCCTCCGCCAGATGCGCCGCAGGGGCAACAAGACGCCCGTCCTGATCCTCACCGCCAAGGATGCCGTGGAGGATCGGGTTCGCGGTCTGGACGATGGGGCGGACGATTACATGCCCAAACCCTTTGCGGTGCCCGAACTGCTGTCGAGGCTCCGGGCCCTGGTGCGGCGCAGCGCGGGGTTCGCGGATCGCATTTGGCAGATCGGCAAGCTCTCCCTGGATCCCGAGGCCCATGCGGTGCGGGTGGAAGGTCGTTTGGTGGAGCTGTCGCCCATGGAATACCGCATCCTGCACCACCTGGCACGCCAGTCCGGCAAGGTGGTGGCGCGGGTTCAGCTGGAGGAGGGACTCTTCGAACTGGGCGAGGAACCCGAAAGCAATTCCCTGGAAGTGCACGTGCACCACCTGCGCAAGAAGCTGGGGATCCCTTGCATTCGCACCATCCGGGGTGTGGGTTACCTCCTGGAGACGGAATGAGGGACTCCCTCCTCCACCGACTCCTTGCGGCCCAAGGGCTGGCCCTTCTCCTGGTGGTGGTGCTCGGGTTCGGTCTGAATGCCTATCGCGTATTGAGGCCCGTGGAGGGCACCTTCGACCGCGCATTGAACCTGCGCGGAAGGAACCTCATGGCCCTGTTGCAGGGCGAAGGGGACCCGGCACGGTTGGCCGCCCTGGTGCAGCGGCTGCCTGACCTGGAATTGGATCCCGGAACCGGGTTGCCAGCGCCCTTCGTTCTCCAGGTGTGGGATCGCGAGGGAACACTCAGGGTGCGTCATGGGTACACCCTCGCGGAGGCTTTGACCCAAAAGGCTCCCGGGTACCACACGGTCGAACAGGGTGACAAGGATTGGCGTGTCCTTTCCATCCTGGAACCCGGCACGGGGTTGCACATGCTCATGGGAGAACCCAGCTCCTATCGGTGGAAGCGCCTCCTCCTCGACTCAGGCCCCCTGTCGGTCCAGTCTCTGCTGTTGGGGGCCTTGGCCCTGGGGCTCACCTTCATCCTGGTGCGCAATGCCCTCCAGCCCCTGAGCCGTCTGGCCGCGGAAGTGGCCAGTCGGGAAGCCACGGACCTGCGGCCCATCCTGAACCATGCTGCCCTTCGCGAAACCCGCCCCCTCGTCCAGGCCCTCAACAGGCTCTTCGGAAGCACCGAAGGCCTGCTCCAGACGCAGCGGCGCTTCATCACCGAGGCCGCCCACGAACTGCGTACGCCCCTGGCCGTCATTGGCGCCCAGGCTCATGCTCTGGCCCAGGCCGCAGATCCGGACCAACGGAAGCAGGTGGCCCGGGAGTTGGACCAAGGCATCCAGCGCGCCGCAGATCTGGTGCGCCAGTTGCTATCCGTGGCCAAGCTGGATGTGGCCGAACCCCAGCTCAAGAAAGTCGATTTGGACCTGGCCCAGCTTGCCCGGGAGCGGGTATCCCAACTGACGCCCAAGGCACTGTCCCGGGGGCAGGACCTGGGGGTGGAAG
>CAZPUI010000009.1:0-23470 GCA_964589695.1 uncultured Solibacteraceae bacterium
AAGACCCTGGTCCGCCACCACCGCTTCCACCGCCCCCGTGCCCTGGTGCCTCAACTGCCTAGCCACCGGGGGATAGTTCGGTTTGCCCGGATCCTGCACGAGCTTCGGCTGCTCCAGGGTCATGTCCTTGATCGGGGGCAGGTCGACCTCCGCCTGCGCCCAATCCCCCAACTTCCGGTCGGTCTTCTCCCCAAAGGCGGTCACCGTTTGAAGGTCCCTTTCAGCCGCACCCTCTCGCTGCAAAAGCACTCCCGGTTGGTGGGACTGTCCCAGGGCCGGCTCCTGGGCCTTCGAGGAGGTCGTTGAGACCGGAGCCTTCTGGACACCCGGGCCGGGTTTTCCTTGGGGCTTGGCCGCGGACGTACTCTCCTGGGCCATGAGCACCAGGGCCCCAGCGGTCAAGGTGGAGACCATGGCAAGGGTCAGTCCCCGAAGGGGAGGAAGGGGCACATCTTTGGGGCGGAACAGGCGCTTCATTCGATACATAAGTGATCCTTGTGCGGCCCCGAGGGCCGGCTCGATGTTGGGTTCGGGTTGGGACCGCAACCGGGCGAGGGCTGCAAGGCCCTCCATGAGGCGCTCGGGACTTCCGGTGAGTTCCACTGCCGTGTCGTCGCAGCAGTGCTCGCGGAGCTCCCGGATATGACGGGAGAGCCACCAGGTTGCGGGATGGAAGAAGAGAATTGATTCAACGATGGACTGAAGGAGGTTCACCAGGAAGTCGTGGCGCCGGACATGGGCCAGCTCATGGGCCAGGATGGCCTCCAGGGCCTGGGGGGTGAGGCCGAGGAGGACCGACGAAGGTAGCAGAATCACGGGCCGGAGCCATCCCACCACCATCGGCGTATCTGCCCGGTGGGACTGACAAAGGCGCAGGACCTTTCGGATGCCCAAGCTCTCGGCCAGCCCGGCCATGACCTCCGGCCAGGGCTGAGGTACGTCCTCCGCTTCACGCAGGTAGACGCGCTCCAGCCAGATCATCCCGCCTCCGAGTCGGCCCAACATGACCATGGTCCCCAGACACCACAGGAGGGCTATCCAAGGGAGGAAGACCGGATTCCCCACCGCAGGGGCTTGGACCCTGGACCCCATTGCCACGGATGCCCCCAGGGCCTCAGGACTCGGGACCATGGAGGTCCCCACCGGGGGCAGGTCCACCGGCGCCAGCCCAAGGAAGGTCGCCAGGGGCGCCAGGACCATCGCCACCAGGCAGGCACAGGCCCATAGGTAGCGTTCCTGGGGCCTACGACGCCGTTGGACCGCCAAACCAGCCCAGGCTATAACCCCAAGGAGGGCCACTTCCCACAGGGCGTGTAGCAGGGTCTCGCCCAGGCGCACCAGGATCGGACTCAGGCCAAGGACGTTCATGACCGTCCCTCCTCCCGCATCTGATCCAGGATGGCCCGGATTTCCTCCAGTTCCTGTCGGTCCGGCCGGGAGCCTTCCAGGGCCCGCACCACGAGGGCCTTGGCAGAACCCCGGAAGGCCTTGTCCATCAGGTCCCCCAGGAGTCCCGTCTGGACCTCGTCCTCGGCCAAGGCGGCGGTGTACACGTGCTGGCGCTCCGCCTCGTTCCTCGTGACCAGGCCCTTTTCGAACATCACCTGACAGAACCTGAGCACGGTGGTGTAGGCCGTACCTGTGTCCAGAGCGTTGTGAAGGTCCTTCACGGTGCTGGGGCCGCGGTCCCACAGCAGCCTGAGAAGGGCCAGTTCACCATCGGTGGGTCGGGGCACGGCCATGGGGTCTCCAGGTTTTGCAGAACAATAGTACTACTTCTCTCGTATCACTTCGCAAGGGGTAACCCAAAAAATATTTCCCCGTCGTGCCCACCAAGGGCGCTCAGGACACTGGGCTCCTGGAGTTCTTCGGACACGGTCAAGGCAGGCGCCCCCATGGAAACCAAGGAAGGGGCGCAGCGGACGGAGCCTGTGGAAAACCTACCCCTTGAGCCGCTTCAGGTCCTTCTTGGCCCCATCCAGGTTGGGCTCCTGCCCCAGTGCTTGTTCGAGGAGGGCCAGCGCTTCGGCCTTCTGCCCCTGCTTTTCCTTGACCTGGGCCAGGCGCCATTGGGCGGCGGCGGTCGAGGCCCCGCCCGGTTCACGATCGGTGTCGAGGTAGCGACGAAGTAGGGTTTCCGCGAGATCCAAGTGCTGGCCCTGGGTGACCAGGTTGCGCGCCACCTGGTAGTGGGGATTGAGGTTGCCCGGGAAGGCCTTCTCGATCCTCTGGATCCAGGCCGTGGCCTCCTCCCGCTTGCCCTCCACAGCACTGACCTGGGCCAGGAAAGACAGGGCAGGCATTCGATCCGCATGCAGCGCCAGGGCCTTCTGAACGTGCTGCACAGCCTCGGCCTTGGTCGCAGGCGTGTCCTGGCGGTAGAGGAAGGACCCCAAATCCACCAGGGCGTGGTATGGATCCTTGGCCACGGCCACCGCCTTGCGGTAATGGGCCTCGGCCTTGGCCTTGTCCTTCCCTTGCATGGCGATGAAACCGAGCTGGCCCTCGGCGAGGGCAGGGTCCACCGCTGCCAATCCATGGGCCAAGGCACGGGCTTTGTCGGTGTCCCCTCCCACGATGCCCGGTGCGATGGTGTAGTACTGGATCATCATGATATTGATGGACTTGTGCCGAGGCTGGAGCGCCAGCACCTGCTCGCCCAGCTTCTTCATTTCCCGGGCATAACCGAACTGCTTGAGCCTGCCGTCGGCCTTCTGAGCCTGGACCCCCAGGACTTCCGCCAATTCAGCCATGAAATCCACATTCCCTGGGTGTTTGGACACCAGGTTCCTCAGGCTGGCCTCAGCGGTGGCGAGTTGCCCAAAAGCGGCCTGCACCTTGGCTTCCCAGAGCAGGGCATAGGGATCCTGGGGGCTTGTGCGCTTCCAGCCCTGCACCCGAGCGCGCAGTTCCTTCCAACGCCCCGTCTCTTCAAGAACGTCCAGGGTGGGATCGGCGGCCAGACCCACGAGGGTCACGACCAGGACAGGCAGGATTTTTATAAATCTGTACATGGCAACTCCCTGGGACCTCTACGCACCCACACCGGTCCGTGGTTAGGAGATGCCCTATCACCAAACAATTCTTCGAGTATTCGCTTAACAGCGAACCCTGATCTAGGGCACTACACTGGTTTTACACAGGAGGCGACCATGGGACTGCGCACCATCGGCTTGGGAATCGCATGGATGAGCCTTTCGGCCCTCGGGGCAGCCCAGGATCTGGAGAAGGACCGAGTGCCCACCCGGGCCGGAGACCTGGAAATCACCCTGGTGGGCCACGGCACCCTCATGTTCCAGTTCGAGGGGAAGGTCATCCACGTGGATCCCTATGGCCGGTTGGCGGATTACGGCAAGCTGCCCAAGGCGGATCTGGTGCTCATCACCCACGGGCATGGCGACCACCTGGATCCCAAGGCCCTGGCGATGGTGCGCACACCCACGAGCCTGGCGGTGGTGGCTCCGATCTGCGAAGGCAAGGTTCCAGGTGCGACCGTGTTGAAACAAGGGGAGACCCGCACCTTCCTGGGCATTCCGGTCACGGCCATCCCCGCCTACAACCTGGTCCAGAAACGCCCCGATGGCACGCCCTTCCATCCCAAGGGCGAGGGCTGTGGCTTCGTGCTCACCTTCCAGGACACCAAGGTCTATGTGGCCGGCGACACCGAGAACATCCCCGAAATGAAGGCCCTCAAGGACATCACCGTGGCCTTCCTCCCCATGAACCTGCCCTATACCATGACCCCCGAGCAGGTGGCGGACGCCGCCCGCGCCTTCAGACCGAAGATCCTCTACCCCTACCACTTCGGCGAAACGGACCCGGCCCGCCTTCAGGCCTTGCTGAAGGACGAGGCCGGCATCGAGGTTCGAATCCGCAGGATGAAGTGAATTAAAATTCGCTGCGCGAATTTTAAAGTGATTCAAAATTTGCGTTGCAAATTTTGAAATGGGTCAGGAAGGCTTTTCTTTATGGGGTTTCCTTGGGTTCCTGGGCATGACCTACCCAGGCGTAGAAGCTGGGGAGGGCCAGGAGGGTGAAGAGGGTGCTGGTGATGAGGCCACCCACCATGACCAGGGCCAGGGGTCGCTCGAGTTCGCTGCCGCCGATGCCCAGGAGCATGGGGCTGAGTCCCAGAATGGCGCTCAGGGCCGTCATGAGTTTGGGGCGGACCCGCCCCAGACTGGCCTCCCGGAGGGCCTCCTGGAAGGGCAGGCCCCGCGCCAGGAGATCCTTGGTCTGGGTGATGAGCACCAGGCTGTTCTGCACCGCCACGCCGAAGAGGCCGATCATGCCCACGATGGAACTGATGTTCCAGGTCTCCCCCGCCAGCCAGAGGGCCAGCAGGCCCCCTACGAAGGCATCGGGCAGGGTGGCCACGACCACCAGGACCTCCCGCCAGGACTTGAGGGCCAGGTAGAGCAACCCCACCACCAGGGCAAGGGCCCCGGCGATGGCAAAGGTCAGTCGACGCTGGGTCTCCCGTGCCTCCTCGACCTTGCCGCCGATGCGGTGGAGGGTGCCCTTGGGCAGGGGGAAACCCTCCAGGGCCTTCTCCACGGCGGCGGCCGTGCCTCCCAGGTCCCCGGTGGTGCGGATGTTCAGGCCCACGCGACGCTGGGCGCCCTCCCGACGAATGAGGCTCGGAGTGCTGCTCTCCTCCAGACGGGCCACCTGGCCCAGTTCCAAGGTTCGGCCATCCTCCGTGATCACCGGCAGGCGCTTGAGGGTCTCGGGACTCACGGTGGGGTCCTGGGGGAAGCGGAGCAACCGAGGCACCCGCTGGGGCCCTTCGAAGCGCGGATCCACTTCCACCCCCTGGAGGCCCGCCTGCAGCGTGAGGCCCGGTAGGTTCCTGGGAATGTCCAGGTGGCGCAGGGCCTCCTCATCCATCACCATGCGCCACCGGGGCATGGGACCCCCGGCGTCGGAGGTCACGGTTTCCACCCCAGGCACTTTGGCCAACCGCTCCTGGAGTTCGGGCAGCACGGCCTGCAGGGCCGCCAGATCGGGGTTAAAAAGTTTGAGCTGAAGGTCGGCGGGGGTGCCCCCCATGCCTTCGGCAATGCGCTCCTGCATGGGTGTGTTCAATTCCACCGAGAAGGGAAGGGCATCCACGGCCTTGTCCAGGGCCCTGGCCACTTCCCGTGGGTCCGCAGCGGGATCGAGCACCACCAGCACCTCACTGTCCGTGATGGGACAGGGATCCTCCGTCACATCCGCCCGCCCCGTCCGCCGGTAGACATGGGCCACCCCAGGCACGGCCTTCAACCGGGCATCCAGGTGGAGGTTGGCCTGGTCCACGGCCTCCAGGCTGCCTTCCACGGGCACCTTGGAGAGCATCATGAACGCGCCTTCATCCAGGCTGGGCAGGAAACTGGACCCCAGGCGCAGGGCCAGCCAGAGGCTGGGCGCCGTGAGGCCCAGGGCCAGCACCCTCACCCACGCACCGTGGGCCATGGCCCACGCCAAGGCGGGCCGATAGATCCCCTTGATCCAGCGGACGAATTTGGGTTCCGATAGGTCCGTGCCCGGAGGCAGGAAGCGGTCCACGAGAACGGGCACCAGGGTAAAACTCAGCACGAGGCTGAGGGTCATGGCGGAGGCCACGGCCACGGCAAGGGGGGCGTACAGCCGACCCGCCATCCCCCCATCATGAGCAGGGGGATGAAGACCGCGAGGATCACCAACACCGCCGTGAGGATGGGCACGGCCACCTCGCCAGCGGCCCGGGTGAGGATCGCCCTCCGGGCTCCGCCCTGCACCCCCGGGTCCTGGGCCAGCCGATGGGCCAGGTTCTCCACCATGATCACGGCGGCGTCCACCAGAAGTCCGACGGAAATGGCCAATCCCCCCAGGGTCATGGCATTGAGACCCAGGCCCGCGAGGTGCAAGGGTACGGCCGCACCCAGGGTGGCCAGGGGGAGCACCGCAATGACCACCAGGGCACCCCGAAGGTTGCCCAGGAGCAGCACCAGAATGAGTGCCACGAAGCCTCCCCCCATGAGGAGGGCCCCGGTGACCCCATTGAGGGCCTTGGACACCAGGCGACCCTGGTCATACACCAGGTGCAAGACCATGCCTTCGGGCATGGCCTTCTGCAGTTCCAGGACGGCGCCGCGAACCCCCTCGGCCACCGCCACCGATTCCGCCGTGGGCTGTTTCACAACCCGCAGGCTCACCCCTTCCTGCCCATTCAAGCGGGTGAGACCGCGCCGGAAGGCAGGAGCTTCCCGCACATCCGCCAACTCGCCCAAGGCCACGGATCCCCTGGGTCCCTTGACGGGAAGTCGGCGCACGGCCTCCGGGGTGGTCACCAAGCTGCCGATAGTCACGTACCAGGCCGTGTCCTGGATCTCCAGCACCCCCGCCGAAGCATCCTGATGGCTGCCCTCCAGGGCCTCCCGAACGCGGTCCAGTCCAATACCCAGGGCGCGCATGCGCTCGGGTCGCAGGGTCAGGAGCAGGGCGCGCTCCTCGCCCCCCAGGGTTTCCACCCGGGCCACACCGGGCACCGACTGAAGTCGCGGCACCAGGACCTGGGCCGCGTGATCCCGCAGCCGCATGGGGTCCACGGAGGATCCTTCCACCACCAACTCCATCAGCTCCTGGAGGCGCCCCGAGGCGCTGGTGATGAGAGGGGCGTCGGTCCCCGGTGGAAAGGCCGAGACCAGGGCCGCCAGACGCTCCCCCACCAGCTGGCGTGCCCGCCAGGGATCGGCGCCACCTTCGAAGGCCACAATGGTCTGCACCAGCTCCGGTTGCACCAGGGAGGTCACCCGCCGAACGCCCGGGAGCCCCCCCATGGCCAGCTCCACGGGCTGGGCCACCGTCAGTTCCAGGTCAGGGGCCGTCCGCCCTGGGCTCTGGATCAGCAGGGACAAGGTGGGCAACGCCAGGTCCGGGAAGAGGTCCCGCCTCAGGCTGGTGAAGGAGAGAAGACCCGCCACCACCCAGAGGCCGCACAGGGTGAACACCCAGCCCCGGCGGGGAAGAAGGAAATCGAAGAGCCGTCGCACCCAGGAGCGGTGGTCCGGCACGAAGTGATCGCTAGGTTCCTGCATCGCTGCTCCCGGGCGCTCAGTGGTTGTGGCCAGCTTCGCCGCCGCCGGCGCGCTTCATCTGAAGGCTCTTGAGGAGGTAGGCCCCCTCCACCGCCACGGTCTCGCCGGGCTTGAGCCCGGACAGGAGCACCACCTCCTGGCCCACGAGGGGACCCCGACTCACAGGACGGAACACCGCGCCATCCTTCTCCTTGAGGAAGACCCCCCAGACCCCGTCCACCTGCTGAAGGGCTGCCTGGGGCAGGAACAGGGCCGTGGGCATGGCCACCTGGACCTCCACCAGGGCACCGGGTACCGGAAGGTTGGCACCTTGCAGCCTCAAGCGGTACACCACACGGTGGGTTTCCGTGAGGGCCAGGGGAGCACCTTCCACCACTGCCCCCCACTGGGCTTGACCCAGTCGCACCCGAGTGCGGGCCCCCGGGACCCAGGCCAGGCCGCCCTCCTGGGGCAATTCGACCTTGACGGTGCCCGCCAAGGCCCCCTGGAAGGGACTCAACTCTTGTCCGGCCTCCACCCCCTGACCCAGTACCACCTTCCCGCCCACCACCGTACCCGGACCCGGCGCCTTCCCCACCAGGCGGGATCCGGCGCTGTCGGGACTGACCCCCCTGGCCTCCAAGGCCAGACGGGCCGCCTCCTCCTCGGCCTTGGCCACCGCGGCCTCCGCCTGGGCCGCTTCCAGATCCCGGCGGGATCCGGCCTTGGCATCAAAAAGGCGCTGTTCGCGGGCCAGGTCGGTTTCCAGCCGCTGCACCTTGGCCCGGGTCGTGAGCCAGTCGGCCTTGAGCCGGGCCAGCTCCGGACTCTGGATCACCGCCACGGGTGCACCCTTGCCAAGGCGCTGGCCGGGAATGGCCAGGAGTTCCGCCACCACGCCCTTCACCGGAGAGGCCACCAGGGCCTGGGTGCGTTCATCCGCAATGGCCTCCCCCGGCTGCCAGATTCCCTCGGCACGGGGGGCGGCCACCGGGGCCCAACGCACGCCGCGAACCCCTTCCAGGGCCAGGACTTCGCCGTGGTCATGGCCTTCGTGGTCGTCCTTGGCACCCTTCTTCTCGCCGGGGCCGTGGTCATGGCCCTCGTGGGGGTCCTTCTCACCCTGCTTCTCCCGGGGACCATGGTCGTGGCCTTCGTGGCGCTCCGCGGGGGGCGGGGCCTTGCGATCGCAGGCCAGGGACAGGCAAAGCATCAATGTGGTCAGGGCAACGTAGGTCGTTCGCATGGGGTCTACCGCGTCAAGGTGGAGAGTTCAAGGGAAAGGAGATGGTCGTTGTGGCGCTGACGGAGCTCGGCCTCCTGGGCCTCCAGGAGCTGACGGCGCTGGGGCAGGGCCTGGGAGGGACGGTCCTTCCCCTCCCGCAGCCGAAGGTCCAGGGCGGCCAAGGCCGCCACCCAGTCGCTTGGACTGGGGGGCGATCCCTTCACGGCAATCCTCGCCATGGCCTGGCGGAACCGCCCCTCCAGCGCCACCCGTGCGGTGTCGTGTTCCTGGCGAATCTGTTGGCGCTCCCGTTCCGCAGCAGCCTCCAGAACCCGAGGCTCGCCGACCCGGGGCAGCCGCAGCCCCACCCCCAGGGTGGCGACGCGCTCATTGCCCTCCCGCTGGTAGCCGCTCACCAGGGACCAGCGGCTCGTTTCCACGGCCTGGCGAAGGCCTAGGGCAGCCCGCTCCGTGGCGGCCCGCTGGACCAGCGCCTGAACCAGGGTTCCACCTTCGAAACGCCCAGCCATGCCCTCCAGGGCGGGCAACCCCGCAGGGCCTGGGTCCTCGATCCCCTGGGGCTCGGCGGGGAGGTCCACCAAGGTGCGCAGGTTCGCCCAGGCCTCCTGAAGGCGAGCCCGGGCCTCCCGGAGCTCACCCTCGGCCTTCACCCGCTCCCCTGCCACCAAGGTTGCCTCGAAGGGGGCGTCCGCCCCCGCCGCCACGCGGTTCTGGGCCGCGGCATGCCAGGCCTTGGCGGTCTCCAGGCTTTCGGTCTTGAGGTGCGCCTCCTCCTGGGCCAACCAGCAATCCAGGAAGGCCTGGCGGACCTTCCGCTCCCCCTCCAGCCTGGCAGCCTTGCGCAGCACGGGCCCGGAGTGCGCCAGCGCACCCTCAAGCATCTTGCGCACCCCCGGCCTCAGGAAGAGGGGCAGCTCCACCTCCAGGGACCGGTCCTGGGAACGACCTTCCCCCCTCCGGGGTCCGCCGGAAAGGGTCAGGGTCGGCCCTTCCCGCAGCAGGTGGGCGGTTTCCATCAGCTCCCGCTGACGGGCCCCCAGGAAGGTCTCCGCGGCCAGCACCTCGGCGGGGGCCCGAAGTCGGGCCAGACAGGTTTCGAACGTCAACACGGGGTCCTGGGCCACCAGCCCCAGGGCCACAAATAGCCCCATCCATCGCATCATTCACGTCTCCTTTGGCCGGCTCAGGCCGGTTGCGCTTCAGTCCCTATCCCTTCGACCCCGCGGGGCGGGGCCTCTCCGTTGCCTGGGGTCTAGACCTGCTTGGGCGGGGTCTCTTCGGGTTCGGGCGTGCGGCTCAGGGGCGGAAGGGGCTCGGGTGTTTGGAAAACAGCCTTGGGCAAAGGATCCGGCGGCGGAGGGACCAGATAGGGCATCGGAAAAGTTGCCCCGCAGTCATCCAGGCAGGCCAGATGGCACACCACGGGAGCTTCGTGGGGATTCCGATCGCAGACATCGTGGGCGCTCTCCGCCAGGTAGAACACCGTCAACAGGAGCAGAAACAGGGACAGGATCCGCCTTCTTCCGGCGGACCACATCCCAGGAAAGGGCCTTCGCCTGGACCCACGCTGCGAGCCCTGGCTCATGGCGCCCCTCCTGCACCCATCTCGAGGCCATGGGCCAAGAGCGCCAGTACGGTGACGTCCACCACCTGGTAGTGGGCGTGGCTCCCATGCCGCCGGGTGACCAGAATGCCGAGATCCACCAGGCGACGCAGCTGGTTGGACACCGCCTGGGGCTTCATGTCCACGGAATCGGCCAGATCCGTGAGGCATGGGTCTCCCAGCCTCAGAAGGCTGTGGAGCAAGCGAAGCCGCGTGTCCGAAGCCAGCACTTCGAACACCGTGGCCAGGCGTGCCGCCTCCTCCCGACTCAGGAGCGCCCGCCCCGCCAGTGCGGCATGGGGCGAGGCGCAGACCTGGGACGTGGGTTCCGACATGGAAGCATCGTTACACGTGTCCGTGTAACGACACAAGTCCGAGCTTGGCGGTTGGTTGCTTCGGACTATATTGAAGGGATCATTCTCCGGACCGACCATGCGCCAACCTGCCCTTGCCCTCCTGTTGATCCCCCTTCTCGCCTGCGGGGGCCGTCATGATGACCCCCCAGTCCCCCAGCCCGTGGGCTCCCTGGTGAAGGCCTCGGCCTGCAAGGGTGCTTCGGGCGCGAAGGCTGAGGCGGCGGGCCGTCCCGACTGCCTGGTCTGGTCCTTCCAGGGGACCACCTTGACCTTCCAGCACGAGAACGCCGCCTTCAACTGCTGCCCGGGCCCCCTCTCCGCCACCTTCCGCGTCGACACCAAGGCCCGCTTGATCACGGTCACGGAGCGGGAAACCAGCGCAAGCTGCCATTGCAACTGCCTCTATGACCTCGAGTACCGCATCCAGGACCTGGAGCCGGGCAGTTGGCATGTCAGGGTGGAAGAACCCTATCGGCCCACCCAGGAACCCGTGCTGGAGGGCTTCCTGGAACTCAAGGCCGGGGCCAGCGGTCGTCTCTGTCTGGAGCGCAAGGCCTATCCCTGGAATATCCCGGCCACACGGGAGAACTAGGATCCCCGTGGTCATGGCTCCTGGACGATGCAACCCCATCGCCCTGCGGGTCATTCCCGGCGGAACATCCCGAATGGACTTCGCCCCGCGGCCTGCGGGAATTTGAAAACAGACCCACGGTCAGCGCTACCATGGGGTTCCCCTATCTCCTTGGAGCCACCATGCGACGCAACCTTCTTCTTGGCCTTGGTCTTTCCATTCCGGTTTTCCTGCTGGCCGCGGATTTCTATTCACAGATGGGTTGGGAGAAGAAGGCCTTCGAGGATGGCTGCTATTCCTTTGTGGAACACGGCAGCTTCCCCTGGATGCCGGTGACCCCTGCCATGAAGGCCATGGGTGCGCTGCAGCGCAAGTCCGCGGTGGATCAGATCTTTGCCAAGGCCAAGGCCTACTATGCCTCCGAGACCTTCAAGAAGCGCTGGGAAGCGGATGTCGCCGAGAAGGCCAAGAACGAGGCCGACAGCCAGGCTGAGGACGCCAAACGCGAGAAGGAAGGCATGGCGCAGATGGAAGCCATGATGAAGACCCTGCCCAAGGAACAGCAGGAGGACATCAAGAAAGCCATGGCCATGGCCAAGCAGTACGAGGGCAAGAAGCCCGCCAAGGAGAGCTCCGTGGTGAAGGATCCCAAGGTGGCCCTGCGGAAGTCCCTTCAATACTTGCTGAAGCAGAGCGAGGGCGTGGATTTCTCTGCGGGACTGCGCACCGAGAATGGCAAGAAATACTTCGTGAAATCCGAATATGAAAGCAAGCCCTCCCACTGGAAATCCTTCTTCCGTGCGGGTCGTGAGGCCACGGAGGCCGCCCGGGCCAATGCCAAGGCCTGGCTGGCGGAACTGAATTAAGAGGGCCTAACCTCACGTCACGAGGTAGACTGGGGCTCGTCCAGCTGGAAGGGAGCCCCATGGCACGCACCCTGTCGCGTCCAGATTTTGCACGAATCCTGGCCTGCTTTGCAGGCGCGGGACTCCTGGTGGTGGGGGCCCAGTCGCCCCGACGGCTCACCTCCCCCAAGGAGGCCCTGGGGTTCGAGCTTGGTGCGGACTACCACCTTGCCAACTATGCCCAGCTCAGTGCCTGGTGGCAGAAACTGGCGGTGGAATCCGATCGCATGAAGCTGGTGGACCTCGGGAAGACCGAGGAGGGTCGACCCCAGTACATGGCAATCCTCACTTCCCCCGCCAATCACAAGAACTTGGCGCGTTACCAGAGCATCGCCCGAAAGCTGGCCCTGGCGGAGGACCTGGGGGAGGACGAGGCCCGGGCCTTGGCCAGGGAAGGCAAGGCGGTGGTGTGGATCGACGGGGGCCTCCATGGCACGGAGGTCCTAGGGGCCCAGCAGCTCCTGGAGCTGGTGTGGCAGATGGTCTCCCGGAACGATCCCGAGACCCTCCGGATCCTGGACGATGTGATCCTGCTGGCCGTGGTCGCCAACCCCGATGGCATGGACCTGGTGAGTGACTGGTACATGCGGGAGAAGGATCCCCTCAAGCGGAGCCTCAACCGCCTCCCCAGGCTCTACCAGAAGTACATCGGCCACGACAACAACCGGGACTCCTACATGGCCAACATGAAGGAGACCGCCAACATGAACCGGGTGCCCTACACCGAGTGGATCCCCCAGATCATGTACAACACCAACCACACCGCCCCTTCAGGCACGGTGATGTTCCCGCCGCCCATCCGCCAACCCCTCCACTACCACTTCCACCCCCTCACCATGACGCAGTTGGAACTGGTGAGCGCGGCCATGCACAGCCGCTTCGTGGCCGAAGGCAAGCCCGGCACCACCATGCGGGGGGGCGGCCCCTTCTCCACCTGGTTCAATGGGGGCCTGCGCACCACCACCTATTTCCACAACATCATCGGGATCCTTACGGAAACCACGGGAAGTCCGACCCCCACGAACATCGCCCTGGTCCCCACCCGCCAACTGGCCAGCACGGACCTTCCCCTTCCCATCGCCCCCCAGAAGTGGCACTTCCGTCAATCCATCGAATATTCCATCACCGCCGACCGGGCCATCCTCGACGTGGCCTCCAAGCATCGGGAAGACTTCCTCTTCAACATCTACCGGATGGGGAAGAACAGCATCGAGAAGGGCAGTCGGGACACCTGGACCATCACCCCCAAACGGGTGGAGGCCCTGAAGGCTGCGGTGGCCAAGGAGACGGGCCCGCGCAACGAACGGGGCAGCGAAGGCGAAGGGTCCATGGAGACCCGGCAGCCCTCCGCCGCGCTCTACAAGACCGTGCTCCAGGATCCATCCCTCCGTGATCCCCGGGGCTACATCCTCCCTTCGGACCAGGCCGATTTCCCCACGGCCACGAAATTCATCAACTGCCTGATCAAGGCGGGGGTGGCCGTGCACCGCGCCACATCGGAGTTCCAGGTCCAGGGCAAGCGCTACCCCGCAGGCTCCTGGGTGGTCAAAACCGCCCAGGCCTTCCGACCCCACGTCCTGGATATGTTCGAACCCCAGGACCACCCCAACGACCTCCAATATCCTGGGGGTCCTCCCGTGGGGCCCTACGATGTGGCGGGGTACACCCTGGCCTTCCAGATGGGGGTGAAGTTCGACCGCATCCTGGAGGGTTTCGAAGGCCCCTTCCAGAAGGTGGAGGGACTCCAAGCGCCCCCGCCGGGGAAGATTACTGGCTCCAGCCGCCCTGCGGGCTACCTGGTGAGCCATGAGGTGAACGACGCCTTCGTGCTGACCAACCGGCTCCTCAAGGAAGGTGGATCCGTGTTCTGGTTGAAGGAGGGCCGCCCTGAGCTGAAGGCCGGGCCCGGCACCCTTTTCATTCCCGAACGCCGCGGCACCCGGGCCCTCCTGGAGCAGGCTGCGACCACCCTGGGATTGAATGCCCTGGCGGTGGACCGCAGGCCCGAGGGCGAAGCTCTGAGGCTCAAGCCCCTGCGCATCGGCCTCTGGGACCGCTTCGGGGGCTCCATGCCCTCGGGCTGGACCCGCTGGACCTTCGAGCAGTTCGAATTCCCCTTCGAGGTGGTCTATCCCCCGACCTTGGACGCCGGGAACCTGAAGGACCGTTTCGATGTGCTGGTCTTCCCCGATGGGGCCATGCCCCGGGCCGGGGCCACCCCGGGACGGGGAGAAGCCGCTGCGGGCAGCGAAGACAGCCTGCCCCCCGAGTTCCGGGGTCGCCAGGGACGGGTCACCAAGGAGAAGACCCTCCCCCAGATCAAGGCCTTCCTGGAAGCCGGTGGCACCGTGGTCACCCTCGGCAGTTCCACGACCCTGGCGGAACTCCTGGACCTGGGGGTGAAGCCCGCCCTGGTGGAGCGGGGAGCTGACGGCAAGGAGAAGCCCCTCCCCCGGGAGAAGTACTTCGTGCCCGGCTCCGTGCTCCAGGCCGCCTTCGATCCCAGCCACCCCTTGGCCTATGGCATGGCCCCCCTGGCGGACCTCTTCTTCGACAACAGTCCGACCTTCAAGCTGAGCCCCGAAGCCTTGGCCAAGGGCGCACGCCCCGTGGTCTGGTTCCAATCCGCCACGCCCCTGCGCAGTGGCTGGGCCTGGGGCCAGGGCCACCTGGAAGGCACCGTGGCGGCCGTGGAGGCCCCCGTGGGCAAGGGCAAGCTCTACCTCATCGGCCCCGAAGCCGCCTTCAGGGCCCAGCCCCACGGCACCTTCAAGCTGCTCCTCAATGCGATCTATGCGGGGTCAGCCACCCCGGCGGTCCCCAAGTAGTTCACCTTCACACCAAGCTGATCCCTGGGAACCCGGACTTCGGCGTTCACCCATTCACCTTCCTGGGTCAGGCTCAGGCTGGCCAGACCGCCGAAACAGGTCCCAAGCCTCTGCTGGAGGTTGCCCAGGCCCACCCCCATCTCGAAACCCGGGTCGAGAGGAGCGCCATTATTCCGAACACCCAAAGAGACCACGGTTTCCACTTCCCGGGCATGGATGACGACGATGCCCCCGGCTTCCATGGATCGGATGCCGTGTTTCAGGGCATTTTCCACGAGGGGGTGCAACACCAGGGGGGGAACCTGACACTGGTCGAGGCGAAAATCCCACTCCCACCGGATGTCGAGACGGTCCCCGAACCGGAGGAGTTCCATCTCCAGATAGTCCTCCAGCAATTCACGTTCATCTGCCAGGGCATGTAGGCTCAGATGGGATAATCGCAGCACCTTGCGCAGCAAGTGGGCCATGTGGTTCACGCTCTTCTCTGCCGCTTGGGAATCCTGGGTGATCAATTCAGCCAAGCTGTTCAGCGCGTTGAACAATACGTGAGGACTCAGCTGCGATTGCAGGAATTGTGTTTTGGCGATTCTGAATTCTTCCTTGATAATTAAATTCTCACGCCCTACGCGGTCATATTCAGAAATCGCAATCCCACCGGCCAAGAAAAGCGGCGTAAAAAGAATAAGGTTGTATTTCAATACCGGAAATAACAGAATCGGATTACCTACCCATCGGGTGAGCGCGACGTTGATTAGCACGACACATGTGATGTAGAAGGCCACCAAAACCGCAGCGAGAGGTATGCGAAAAATGATAGGCAATATTCGCTTAACCCAGGCATAAATCGCGGGAGAATAAAAAACAAGCCCACACGAAAGTAGCACCGGATTTAAAAACAAAGGAATAATTGCAAATCGTTTTGCAGCCGGATCCAAAATAATGTCTTGAATTAAATCAAGCAAAAACCATGTCAGGGCAGTTACGAACGCAATACAAAGACGCGCTCCATCCCGCTTAACCCATCCAGCATTCCAATGGAACCAAGCCCTCAATCTACAGAAGGACGATGGATCTGAGTGTATCTTTTGTGAAACACTCACCCCAGATACGAATCGGGCTTGCACTTCGGGCATGTAATTTTTTGGTTGGTTGTGGTCACCTGAGGCGTGTTTGGGCACCCGGGTTCGCAATTTGTGTAGTCGACGGTCAAATAGTCACAATCCTGGGTGCAATTGGGGCCCGCCTGTGTGAAACCAGCGATCACAGCACTGCGCTTGTCCTGGGTTATACACAAGAGCGATTCCTTTAGAAGCGTAAGTTTCCTTAGACCCATGGGAGCCTCCTAGCATCCGGTTGAACGTAAGGCATCCAGTCTAGGCTATCCCCCCATCGAGCTCACACCCCTTCGCCCATCGGTACCGATTCACCGCTTAAAAGCGCCACGGCGACAGCACCACCCGCCAAGGAAGGAGATGTTGTCGCCGCTTGGCCATTTGGATAAAACCCTCAATTCAGAAAATATTTCGCGAAAGCCCCCCTGATGGACCCCCAGCGATCACATGCTTGACAGTCTAATTGCAGGCGCAATCCGAAGGCGTTGCGGTGGTTGGCTTGCACACACAAATTGTCCAATTGCATCCCGTGGGAAGTTCTGTCGCGGATCCATCACAACGTCCAGTATGGGGGACTGGATCACATGTAAAGTCCGTGGGCTCGCACCTTGAAAGCTGGGTTACAGGAGGAATACCAGCGTTAATATTGACAACACCAGAGAGAGATACAAGGTTTTCACGATTGACCTTCAGTTTATTCATAGCTACTCCAGTATTAGTCCTTTTGAGGACTTAAATTCCGCACCATTGCGGTTCAGAAATCATATTCAAATTCGTATAGCCACAGAGCCGTTTTCGACCATTTGAATCAAATAATCGCCCAACGGAACCTTCTCCAAATCCAGCTGTACAAATTCATGGAGGAGTAACTATCAGGGCTATCCGCCCACCTACAGCCCGCACAAGGCGCGAATGGCCGGTGTCGCAGAGCGACTCACTTCAAGCTCCACACCCTCGGGAAAACGCACCTTGCAACGCCCCCCTGGCAGTGAGCGTATCCCCAGAATCATCGCCGGTTTGGCAAGAATACCCCGCTGGATACGCATAAAGCCGGGATCTCGAATCTCCTGTTCAACCTCCGAAAGGGCCGTCCACCGGGTTCGAAACCGCTTCCCCCCAGCCCACGCCCAGACGATTTCATCCTCCACCTCGAAATGGCTGATCTTTCGAAGATCCAGCAGCAGCTTCCCATCCCCGGCCTTGACCGGAATCCGAAGGGAGGGCCCATCCGTTGTGAGTGCACGCAACTCGTGCCCGCTACGACGGGGAACCAGCTTGGCCCGCAGTCGCATCAAGGCGCGCTCCAGGCGATCCTTGAACACCGGCTTCAGCACGTAGTCCACGGCATCCGCATCGAAGGCCCGCACCGCATGTTCGGCATGGGCCGTCACGAAGATAACGGGCGGAGGATCCCGCAACTCCGCCAGCAGCTCCAGGCCACTTCCACCGGGCATCTGGATGTCGAGGAACAGCGCGTCCGCAGGCTCTTTGGCCTCCATCCATTCAATCAAGGCCCGACTGTTGCGCAGCTCTGCCAGAACCACGCACTCCAGCTCACGCAGCAGCCGGGCAAGCCTCTCCCGTGCCAGGCGTTCATCATCCACCACCACGACCCGGAGCGGTTCCGGGGACAAGGGAGGGGAGGGTGAGGTCGCTCGATTCACAAGAATTCTGGGGTTCAACTTCAGCAGGTTACCCGACCCAGACCATCACTTCGTGGAAATCATCCGTCCCGTTCTGGGCTCCCTTGATTGAAGGAAGTACTTCGAATCAGGCTTCCCGAGCCCTGACAAGGCTTGGCCAACCAGGTCGGTCCACCTTCCTCTCCCGGCTGATCCAAAGAGGATCCCCACCCGCATATCGCCGAAGTCCTGGAGCATCCAGGCATCGCCCTCACTGTCTCCGGCCACGAGAATGGGTTCTTCGCCCCTGGAATGGACCACCAGGGTCTCCAGATTCTGCGTCTTTCCGGGGCCCCAATTCCAGGGCCTGCCGGGGCAAAGGACAGGTCGATAGCGCCCATCGTGGGAATCGAGTTTCACACCCAGCACGGATTGGGGCCGGAGCCCATAGCCGTACTTGGGGTTGCATGCGAATTGCCTGACCACCACCTCCGGCGACGCCGTGGAAATGAACACGTCCACACCCCGACACTGCAGGGCCGACATGAGATTTTGGAGTTCCGACTGAACCCTGACCCCCGCGGAGAAGGTCACCGTCAAATCCTTCGTGCGGGTGCCAGACTCAGCAGTCCAGGTCGCCGATCCGAAGGTCTCCAGAAGGGCGGCATCGTGGCTCCGTTCAGCGAGATTGTCCACTTCTGAGGGCAAGAACCCGGCCAGCAGGAAATTCACCCAAGGGTATCCCAGGGCATAACCATGGGTGGCGCAGAGGGCCTCGGAGAAGAACACCATGCGTGCATAAAAGGAATGGTGGCGTGGAGACCCTAGGCGGTCGGGATTGCCCCATAGAAAGTCATAATCCTCGCTTAGATCTGCCGCCAGGTCTTGAAGTCCAATGCCATCCGCTTCGGCCTGCCCATGGACGGGCGAGATGGGCCCCTCGGGCAGATCCCAGAAAAGACGCTCGAAGGCCTTGGCATCCATGGCAAAGGCCATGTGCCGGAGCTGGTACCTGAACAGCGCATCGGCGCAATCTCCGGCGATGGAGGTGTTGTCCCAATCGAACACCACAAAGGGCCTGCCGCGCACCTGGCTACACGCGCACAGCAGACTACTGAGCGCATCGAAGGCGTCTTGGCCCCAGCCCCCCCGCGCCAGGTCCATACCACCTACTCCCGGGCGCCCTTGCGGATGCGGTCCATCTCCCGCTTGCCCTCCCGCTCCTTCAGGGCCTCCCGCTTGTCCCCCAGCTTCTTGCCCTCCGCCAGGGCAATCTTCACCTTGATGAGACCCCGGGGGCTCAGGTAGATGGCCAGGGGCACCAGGGTGTAGCCCTTGCGCTCCACCTTGAACAGGATCTTCCGGATCTCCTCGGCATGGAGCAGCAGCTTCCGGGGGCGCAGGGCCTCGTGGTTGACATAACCCCCATGGCTGTAGGGTGTGATATTGGCCTGCCGCAGCCAGAGTTCTCCCTCGTGCCCATCCACATAGGCATCCTGGAGGTGGCCCTTCCCTGCCCGCAGGCTCTTCACCTCACTGCCCAGGAGCACGATTCCGCATTCCCAGGTTTCATGGAGGATGAAGTCGTGGGCGGCCTTGCGGTTGCGAACCAGGTCACTGCCCATGGGCCTCCTCCTTGGCCCGGCTCCGGGCCCGGAGGAATTCCACCACCGCAGGAAGCACCGAAATCACGATGATGGCCAGGATCACGGTTTCGAAATTCTTCTGCACCCACGGAATGCCACCAAAGAGTCGACCCGCGGCCAGAAGGCTCCCCACCCAAAGGATCGCACCTACCACGTTGTAGGCCGCGAACTGGAGGTAGCTCATCTTCCCGATGCCGGCCACGAAAGGGGCGAAGGTGCGGACAATGGGCACAAAACGGGCCAGGATGATGGTCTTGCCCCCGTACTTTTCATAGAAATCATGGGCTGTCTGAAGGTGCTTCTTGTTCAGCCAACGGCTGTCCTCCCGGTGGAAGACCGCGGGACCAAGACGCGCTCCGATGCTGTAGTTCAAGGCATCCCCGAGGATGGCCGCCACGGTGAGCAGGATGAACATCAGCCAGAGGTTGACGGGCGATCCAGGCAGACTCCCCACGGCTCCGATGGCAAAAAGCAGACTGTCGCCAGGCAGGAAGGGCATCACCACCAAGCCTGTTTCCACAAAGATGATGGAAAAGAGGAGGACGTAGAGCCAGGCACCCATGTCGCCGGCCATGCGATTCAGGTCCTCGGGCCGCGTGATGCGCTGAAGGAACTCGATGACCTGGCGCAGGAACTCCATGCGATTCTCCCCGGTGGCCTGGAGCCCCCGCCCAGGTGTACCAGGGTCCATGGTGGAACTCAAACCAGGGACCCCACCGCCCGATGTTCCCCTGGTGGGGCCCGCACGCTATGCTCAGCCCACCCCAGCCACAGGAGCCAAATCATGAGCACGAACATCCGTCGCATCGCCATCAGCACGGGTGGAGGGGATGCCCCGGGCCTGAATGCCGTCATTCGCGCCGTGGTCCTCAGTGCTTCGAACCGTGGCTGGGAATGCTACGGAATTAGGGACGGCTTCAACGGCATCTTCTTCCCTGAGCGATACAGCGACGGCGGTCTCATGCGCCTGAGCCGGGATCGGGTGCGCGGCATCGCCCACCTGGGGGGCACCATCCTGGGCACCACCAATCGGGGCAATCCCCTGCACTATCCCCTGCGCATGCCCGACGGTTCTTTGCGGGAGATCGATCGTAGCCAGGAAATCCTGGAGTTCTTTGCCAAGCGCGAACTGGATGCCCTCATTTCCATCGGTGGCGACGGTAGCCTCACCATCGCCCATGCCCTGCACCAGAAGGGCCTGCGGGTGGTGGGCGTGCCCAAGACCATCGACAACGACCTGGACAAGACCTTCACCACCTTCGGCTTCGACACCGCGGTGGCCTTCGCCACCGAATGCCTGGACCGCCTTCACAGCACTGCGGAATCCCACCAGCGCATCCTGGTGGTGGAGGTCATGGGCCGCTACGCAGGGTGGATCGCCCTCCACTCTGGAATCGCCGGCGGGGCCCACGCCATTGTCATTCCCGAGATTCCCTTCGACCTGGACAAGGTGGCCGAAAAGGTGCGGGAAAGAGAACTCGTGGGCCGACAGTACACCCTGGTGATGGCTGCCGAAGGCGCCCAGCCCAAGGACGGCCAACGCATGGTCCAGGCCGAGGCGGAGCTGGGTCATGCCGAGCGCCTGGGAGGCATCGGGGAACGCATCGCCAAGGGTCTTCAGGAACGCACCGGGAAGGAAGCCCGGACGGTGGTCCTGGGACACCTCCTGCGGGGGGGCAGCCCCACCACCTTCGACCGGCTCGCGGCCCTTCGCTTTGGTGCCGCCGCCGTCCGCGCCCTGGAGGAAGGTCAGAATGGTGTGATGGTGGCCCTGGCCCTCCCCAACGTGAACTATGTCCCGCTGGCGGATGTGGCGGGCCGCATGAAGGGCGTGCCCCTGGACAGCGACACCCTTCAGACCGGCCGTGACATCGGCATCACCTTCGGAGACTGACGTGCGACGCGCATTCTGTGGGGCCCTCCTCCTGGTGGCCATGGCCTGCTCCAAGGAGCAGCCCACCCCCGTGGATGATGCCAGCCTGGGCATCGCCCTGACCTTTCCTGGCCCTCCTGCTCGGAGTCACCACGAGGATCCCAACACCCCCTTCGGTCCCATGAGCTTCTTCGATCACCGCTACCTCCCACCGGGACGCATGGACGAGAGTTTTCACGTGGAGGTGGGCAACCTGCCTGCGGGCTCCAAAGGGGGCACCACCACGGCGGCTGTGCTGGAAACCTTCGAGGGCTGGCTCAAGTACCGTTTCCAACGGCTGGAGAAGGTTCCCCTTCCCCCGGACCGAGGTCCTGGTTTCACCTACCGTACCGCCGGCCCCAATGGGCGCACCATCGCTGGTGTGGTGATCGTGAAGCGCGCCAGGATCCACCACGCCCAGGCCACCGTGCGGCAGGCGGGTGATCCTCGGCTGGAGCCCTTCCTCCAAAGTTTCCGGGTGAAGTAGCACCCGAGGGGCTCCAGAGATCCTCCCCTGGCACCCGCACCAGGGGCCTGAGAGAATGGGGCGCTTGGCAGGCGAGGGGGGTGCTTCGATCCCGAACTCCCCCGTGTTCGCACTGCCCCCCACAGGGAGGACCCATGCTGCTGTTCCTGGATACGGCCAATCTCGACGAGATCAAGCGCATCAACGCCTGGGGCGTGCTGGATGGCGTCACCACCAATCCCTCCCTCATCGCCAAGGAATCGGGCAAGCCCTTCGAGACCATCATTGAAGAGATCTGCGGCATCGTGGATGGCCCCATTTCCGCCGAGGTCATCAGCCTTGAGGCCCCGGGAATGATTGAAGAAGGGACCAAGCTGGCCAAGATCCATCCCAATGTCACCATCAAGCTGCCCCTCACCCCGGAAGGCTTGAAGGCGTGCAAGCACTTCTCCAAGGAAGGCATCAAGACCAATGTGACCCTCTGCTTCAGCAGCACCCAGGCCCTGCTGGCCGCCAAGGCCGGAGCCACCTTCGTGAGCCCCTTCATTGGCCGTCTCGATGACATCAACCTCAATGGGATGGAACTGATCGAGGAGATCGTCGCCATTTTCGACAACTATGGCTATGCCACCAACGTCCTGGCCGCTTCCATCCGTCAGCCCCGCCACGTGGCCGATGCCGCCCTGGCCGGCGCCCATGTGTGCACCATCCCCACCAAGGTCTTCGAAATGCTGATCAAGCACCCCCTGACGGACAGGGGCATCGAGACTTTCATGGCGGACTGGCGCAAGGGCGGGCGGTAGGACCCACCCCGAAAGGGGGATCCCGCGCTGGCCTCGTCTTGCCTTCTGTGGGTTGACCTGTGATCGCGGTGATGGCCCCCACTTGCCCGCCAGGGGTATAATCGTGGGTTTTCCAAGGAGTGGTTCTCATGCCTGGAATGCTTTTTCTCTTGGCCCTTCAGGTCACCCAGCAGCCCCAGGGCACGATGCCCGCCTCGTGGATGCCTGTCCTGAGCCCAGCCTATGTGGTGGCGGAGACGGCCTCCCAGCCTGCCCCCGCAGTTGAAAAAGTCATCGAAGACGCCGTGCGCGAGGTGGACTGGGTCCCGTCCATTCGGGAGATCCGCACGGAGGGCCAGGGCAAGTCCACCCCCAGCACCCCTCCTGTCCTCGTACCCGCCAAACGGGCGTCCCGCGCCTGACCCGGTTTCTGGCCGTCAGGAATCCCGCGCATCGCATCCCCCGGAACCCATGACGTGGTCCTCCGTGCGCAGGCCAAGCGGTTCCCGGCCCTTTCGTCCGATTCGATCCACAAGGAGTCTTGATGTCGCTTGAGCAGAAGATCGAAAACCTGCGTACGCGCTGCAATGCAGCGCTCCAGGGCGGCGGTGCCGCACGCATCGACAAGCAGCACCAGCAGGGCAAGCTCACGGCCCGGGAGCGCCTGGCGGCCTTCCTGGATGAAAACAGCTTCGAAGAAGTGGATGCCCTGGCCCAGAACCCCACGGAGGGGATCGAGAAGGTTCCCGGGGACGGCGTGGTCACGGGCTTTGGACGCGTGGACGGACGACCCGTGGCGGTGTTCGCCCAGGACTTCACCGTTATCGGTGGCTCCCTCTCCCTGACCCACGCCCGCAAGATCTGCAAGGTCATGGACATGGCCGTCAAGGTGGGTTGCCCCGTCATTGGCCTCAATGATTCCGGCGGCGCCCGCATCCAGGAGGGTGTGAATTCCCTGGCGGGCTATGCCGAGATCTTCCTCCGCAACACCATGGCTTCGGGGGTCATTCCCCAGATCAGCCTCATCATGGGCCCCTGCGCCGGCGGCGCGGTGTACAGCCCGGCCATCACCGACTTCATCACCATGGTCCGAGGCACCTCGTACATGTTCGTGACCGGCCCTGAAGTGATCAAGGCCGTGACCCACGAGGATGTGACGAAGGAAGAGCTTGGGGGCGCCAGCACCCACAGTTTCAAGAGCGGCGTCTGCCATTTCACCGTGCCCAGCGACCTGGCGGCCCTGGCCCACACCCGGGAGCTGCTCTCCTTCCTGCCCAGCAACAACCTCAGCGATCCGCCCCGGCGCGCCGCCCTCATGGACATGGCCCTGGAGAACCCCGAGCTGGATGCCATCGTCCACGATGACCCGAGCAAGCCCTAC
>CAZPUI010000010.1:0-23360 GCA_964589695.1 uncultured Solibacteraceae bacterium
ATCGCCTGCCTGCTCGGCCCGTCGGGTTGCGGCAAGACCACCCTGCTGCGCTGCTTCAATCGCATCAATGAGCGCAAGGGCAATGTCACCACCCAGGGGGAGATCCGTATCCTGGGCCAGGACATCTATGCCCCGGACGTGAACCTCCTGGAGCTGCGCCGCAGTGTGGGCATGGTCTTCCAGCGGCCCAACCCCCTGCCCATTTCCATCTACGAGAACGTGGTTTTCGGATTGAGGATCCACACCCCCAAGGGCCAGCTCCGGAAGGCGGACCTGGACCTGGAGGTGGAGAAGGCCCTCACGGAAGTGGGGCTCTGGCAGGACCTGAAGGATCGCCTGCACCACAAGGCCACCACCCTGCAGCTGGACCAGCAGCAGAAGCTCTGCATTGCGCGGCTGCTCCCCCTGAAGCCCGAAGTGATCCTCATGGACGAGCCCTGCTCGGCCCTGGATGTGGAGGCCACCCTCGCCATCGAGGACCTCATGCTCACCCTGGAGGGGCAGTACACCATCCTCATCGTCACCCACAACATGGCCCAGGCCCGGCGCGTGAGCCAGTCCTGCGTGTTCATGCTCATGGGCCAGGTGGTGGAGCACGGGCCCACGGACACCCTCTTCCTCACCCCCCGGGATGCCCGCACCACGGACTACATCGAAGGGCGCTTCGGTTGATTCAGCAGGGGCGGCATCCGGCCGGAACCCAAGAGCGGGTTAAACACGGAGAACACTGAGGGCACGGAGAAAAGCACGGAGAAACGAACCGTGACATCCGTAACCCGGCTCCCTGGCCGGGAAGCCTTGGGCTAGCTTGTCTCAACAAACTGTTCGCACGAATCTGCCGAGCTGGGTACCCCCTGACACCCTTTAAAAGGGGTAGCCGTTCAGGCCCCACCAAACCGATAACGCTGAGCACGCTGAGGACCGCGCCGGTGGGCGCGGGGAGTAGCGCTGAGCTGCCCACGTGAGGACGTTGCCCCGGGCCTTTCGACGGTCCGCTTCGCGGACGCTCGCCCCGCGGGCGAGCGGTGGGCCAGGCGCACGGGCAGGGCATGCGTGCAGGCGCCCTGCACGTGCGCCTGGTCCACCCCGTCGGAAGGCCCCTGGACGACACGCGACCGTGGACCTCTGCGCAATTCCGGCTTCCTCCGCGAGCTCTGCGATGTGAGTTCGGCGGGGCTGGAAAGGACGCGGTTCCTTGCGTCCGCATCCGCCCCCGCAGCAAGCCACAACCTGAAGGGTTGCGAAAAGGGTTCCCTGCCGCGGCATCGCCGTTGCGATTCCGTTGCACAGTTGTTCCCCGGGGTTTCCCGTCCGTGGTCTGGACTGTCACGAAGGAAGGCCACTCTGGATTCACCATGAGGTGAGCCATGAGCCCCATCCAACTCCAGGACACCAAGAATGCAGAGGGGAGCCGGTACACCGTTCGGCCCCTGGTCTCCGACGATTTCTGGGCCTTGAAGATCCTGGAGTCAGAGGTGTTTGCCGCGGACTCCGCCGGTGAACTCTGCCCCCACTACCTGAGGCTCTGCACCGAACTCTACACCGACTGGTGCTTCATCGCCCTGGATGGCGATCGGCCCGTGGGCTACGTGCTCAACTTCCCCAATGGCAGCGTCGCCTACTGCGCCACCCTGGCGGTGCACCCTGAGTACCACAAGACCCGGGTGAACTACCTGCTGCTCCGGGCCATGGTGAAGAAGCTTCTGGAGTCCAACATCCAGGAATGCCGCTTCCTGGTGGAGCCCGACAACCAGGATGCCCGTTCCGTGCACCAGACCCTGGGGGCCCGGGTCACCCGCGAAGTCCGCGACTTCTACTTCAAGGGGGACCACCGCCTTTGGTCCGCCATCAATGCCGACGATATGGAACAGATCCGTGCCAAGTACACGAGGCTCAAGCTCGTGTCCTGAGGTGAACGGAGGGGACCGGCCGGAGGGAATACGGCCGGACTGAGGGGGGGCGCGGGCCGGGGGGTCCGCGCTTTTCTTTGGACGTTCAGAGGGCTCTAAGAAACGGATCGCTCAGAGCCCGCGCCTGGGTGCGTAAAGCAGCGCAGCGATCCAGGGCGGCCGAGGCGCTACCTAAATGCGAGATGCCACAGTTGTGCCGAGTCGATGTAAAAGTACAGAACTGATGGCAGGATTTTATTATTTGAAAATTTTTTGAAACAGGGATGAAGGGGATGAAGGGGATAAAACGTGGGCCGGCATCCCCTTCATCCCCTTTATCCCTGTTCATCTTCCTTCCTTCGATCCCCCTGGTTTTTGCTCTGACCTTTGGCGGATGCGAGCTGTTATCCCTTCCATCCCTTCCATTCCTGTTAATCCTTCGTTTAATGCTCTTTACACGCGCCACACGCCCTTCGTGATCCTTGCCCTCACCCCATCCCAGGTGTCTCGCCACAAGTGAAGCTGGATGGTGCGTGGGTGTGGGTCGGGTGCCCTTCCCGTGGCAGCATCCTACGGCCCTCGACCCCCAGACTTTCCCCCAGAACAAGGTGGGCCCGCCTCCAATAGGCGATATCCCTGAAGGGCTGCATTTCCTCCAACAGGCCCACACGGAGGACCCCTCCCTCCCGAACCTGCAGCAATGGGCAGATTTCGAAGGTTTCCAGACGCCAGGCCCCTGAGGCGTTTTGGCCATAGACCAGCTCCACCATGGCTCCCAGGTTCGTGGGCCACCGGGCACCGGGCAGGGAGGGACCCACCAGGCCTCCCAGGCTGTAGGCGCAGAGGGTGTCCTCCACCATCTCCACGGGTTGAAGGACATGGGGGTGGCAGCCAATGAGGGCGTGGAAACCTTTGGCGGCCAGGTGGCGGGCGAAGCGTCGGGTGGAGGCTTGGGGTGCGTGGTGAAACTCGCGGTCCCAGTGGGGTAGCCCTACCAGGGCGTCGAGTTGCTGTTCCCGGAGGGGGGTGCCCCAGGCCGTGGCGGCCACTTCCGGGTCGTTGGTCAAGGGTGGCCGATGCCCAGGCAGGTGGCGGTTCAGCCAGTGGGTCCAGGAACTGAGTCCCAGACGAAGGCCACGGACCTCCAGGACCTTGAGGGGCGGTTGACCTTCCTGGTGGACCCCCAGGGGTTCCAGTCCCAGTTGCTCGCAAGCCCGCAGGGTGCTGAGGAACCCCTTCCAGCCATGGTCCAGGATGTGGTTGTTGGCCAGGTTGAACACCACCGAGCCCTTTGGGCATCCCAGAGCCTCCAGCACCGCCGCCAGATAGTCCGCAGGCATATCGTGGCGAAGCAGCCGGTGCCCGGCCCGCGGGTTCCTGCCCTGGCCCAGGATTGGGGATTCGCCATTCACGATGACGCAATCGGCCTGGGCCACCCGGGCCGCCAAGCGGGGACCCACCTGCGGAACCCGATCCCCAGGCTGGCCGGCCAGGTCCCCGAAGCAAAGCACCCGCACCCCTGGGGTCAGGGGTGCGGGTGGGGGAATCGGGTGACGGAATCCACCAAGTCCTGTGGTACGGGGCCACAAGAAGGCCAAGGGCCACTCCAGCACATAGGAAAGTGGAAACCTTTGGCCCATGAATCACCCTTTTTGAGTCCGCAGGCAGTGCAAATGGATTCCTCACACCGACATGGTGACTTGGCTGATTCTGCCCAGGCCAGGCAACACCTCGGCAACGTTTGGGCAACAACCCGCCCGTGCGAACACAAGGGCGGGTTGCATGAAACTAACGCCAAAACCTGTGTGCAGTTCAATTCATTTGGCTGCGGCCCATTTTTGGACTCGGTGCTGAATGGTCACCTTTTCGGACGCAACGGCCTACTTGCCCGTGGGCTTCAGGACCACAGGGCTGGGCGCACCGTAGGCCCGGTGCATGATGTGGAAGAGCTGGGTGTTGTCCACGGTGTTCTTGGTACCAAAGGAATACCAGGTGCCTTCGAATCCCTTGATGAGGCTCAGGCACAGAGCATTGCCCGTGGCGGCGAGGGTCACCAGCTCATTGGTGTGATTGGGGCTGCCATAGCTCACTTCTCCCCCGGGGTAGTTCCAGGGACTCGTGTAGCCCAGGGCCGCAGCGTAGGAAGCCTCGGTTTCTCCAGCCTTCGCCACCAGGGTCATGGTCTCGGTATCGTCCCTCCAGACCATCTGGGAGCGCAGCATTCCGGGGACCCTGGGCTTCTGCTCAGGCATCTGGCCCTTGCCCAGCTTCTTGGCGTTATCCAGCAGCATGTAGCTGTTGCCATGGTCCGAAGTCACCAGGATCAGGGTGTTTTCCCGGCTTAGGTCGTCTCCGGGCTGGTCCAGAAATGCCAGGGTGGCCTTCACCGCTTCGTTCAGGTCCCACAGGGTGCCCATCATCCACTGGTAGTCATTGGCATGGTTGGCCCAGTCGATGTCTCCTTGCTCCACCATGAGAAAGAGACCGTTGGGGTTCTTGCGGAGCACCTTGAGGGCGGCCAGGGTGGCGTCCTTCAGGAGGGGGTTTTCCGTGGTGCCGCGGGTGCAGGAGGGGGCGGCGACATTCTTGTCGGGGATGGGAGGCTCGAAATTGCCACCCGGGCCGCCGTAGAGGCCAAAGAGGCGCTTGCCTTCGGCCGCCGCCTTCTCCGCCGCGGCGTTCAGGGACTGGGTGCCGTCCACCCCCGCCTGGCGCTCGGCGAAGACGAAGTCCTTGCCCGTCTTCAGGGCGTCATGCATGGCCTTGGAGATGTAGCCCTTCTTGGTGTCGTAGGTGGGGTTGTCCAGCATGGGATGTCCGCCCCCGATGACCACATCGGGCTTGGTGTCGGTGATGATTTCGTCGGCGATGCCCAGGCCCGTGTACCCGTTGATTCCCGTGTAGTAGTTGCCGCGGGCGACGTTGTGGCTCACGAAGGTGGCGGGGGTGGCGTGGGTAAAGGGCACCGTGGACACAACGCCGATGGCCTTGCCATAGTCCTGGCGGGCAATTTCGCAGATGGTGCGCAGGGAACCATCGTTCTGGGTGCGGTTGCCCCCGGTCTTGGGGTCTCCGGTGAGCCAGGCGATGTTGCCATCGTCCGTCTTGAAGCCGCAGGCAATGGCGGTGCCGGCGCTGGCACTGTCCGTGGCGGGCTGGGCGTGACCACTGGCCGGATTGGTCCCGAACTTGGGCAGGGCATTCAGGTAGTAGGTCTCGTCCGGCACGGGCGTCACGGTGCTGGGCTGCACCCCGCCCTTGGTCTCGTCGTAACCCACGCTCGTCAGGAAGGTGGTGTCCTTGAAGGCCCCCTGGCCGCGCTGGAAGGCGTAGCGGTCATAGGTGGTGACATCCCAGGTGCCCATCTGGCCCTGCTTGGGGAAGCTCTGCCAGACGAGGCCATTGTCCGTACCCGTCAGGTAGCGGCTGGCGGCCACCTCGTGCTGGGTGTGCATGCCGTCGCCGATGAAAAGGATGACGTTCTTGGCCGGGATGGGCTGGGCCGGGTAGTCCTTGGTGCCCCCGCAGCCCACAAGGGCCAGCATGGTGGCGGTGATCAAGGTGGTAAAGGTGTACCTGCGCATGGATCCTCCAGGGGATCCACCCAGTTAAGTCCATGCCTGTGACGGGGGATGGAACTCGCGGTGACAGAGGGCTGACGATCCTGTGGGGAATTCGTACCACCGGGGCCACCGAACACCGCGAAAGATCTCGCAACTCCGCACAGGCGCTACACTCAATCAACAACAACGGACCTACGGACTTGTCTTGGACCGGCCTTGGTTTCGTGCTGAAAGGATGGATGACCGACTTCCACGCCAACTACCTGGCTCATGAACTCACCAGGCGCTGCTCCTCGGACAGTGTGGTGAAGCTGGCTTCGGGATTGGCGGATGCGCAGGTGGACCTCCGCCCCCATCTCGTCGCAGCCGCCCCTTTCGCGTTCCAAAGCCCCTTCTCTATGGGTCCCATCCTGTCCAACAAGGTCGGGATGGGGAAGTCCATCGAGGTCGGGCTGCTGCACTCCCAGAAGTGGGTCGAGCGCAGGCGCTGCTTGCAGGGGATCCTCTCGGCCAAGCTCTCCAATCTGTGGAGCCATGAGATGAACGAAAATTTCACTCGTACACACCCAATCTTTCCCTGGAGAAGACATACATCGAGGGTCCTACTGCAGGGGCATGGGAGTAGGGGGTGCCAATTCCAATCGGGGGGACGACCTCCTGGAACTGGCCAAGGACCTACCGACGCCACGCAACGGTTTAGGAGAGATCATGCGCATTGAGTCGATCCGGTTGAAGAATTACAAACTTTTCAAAGATGTTCTTGTCCGGGACATTCCTGAATTTTGTGTGGTGGTTGGAGCCAACGGGGTTGGGAAAACAACCCTCTTTGATGTGTTCGGTTTTCTCCATGACTGCTTGAAGGGTAATGTCCGACAAGCTTTGGATGTTAGGGGGCGGTTCCGGGAAGTGGTCAGCCGCGACTGCAACGACGATTCCATCCAGATCGAGATCCAGTACCGGATGCCCATTCTTGGGGTGGACCGACTAGTGACCTACATTCTGGAGATCGGAGAACGGAATGGATCACCCGTCGTTAAGCGGGAAATTCTCCGCTACAAACGAAGTCGGTATGGTGCGCCGTTCCATTTCCTTGATTTTTCTAATGGCGAAGGCTATGCCATCAACAATGAGGAAGATTTCAACAAGAAGGATGAAGAGCTGGAACGGGACAATCAGAAACTCAATTCCCCAGACATCCTTGCCATCAAAGGCCTGGGCCAGTTCGATCAGTTCAAGGCTGCCAATGCCTTTCGGCGCCTTATCGAAGAATGGCACGTTTCAGATTTTCACATCAGTTCGGCTCGGGGACGCAAGGAAGCCTCCGGTGAGTCAGAGCACCTCTCAGAGAGCGGCGACAATCTACCTAGGGTGGCCCTCTATCTTTACGAGCAACATCGCCCAATTTTCAACAGGATCCTTGCCAACATGATCCGGCGCGTTCCGGGAATTAAGGAGATACAACCCCTTCTTCTCGATGATGGTTATCTCTCTCTGCGCTTCCAGGATGATTCCTTCAAGACACCCTTCCTTGACCGCTACGTCTCGGATGGAACCATTAAGATGTTCGCTTACCTGGTTCTGCTGCACGATCCTAAACCGCATCCCTTGCTCTGTGTCGAGGAACCTGAGAATCAGCTTTATCCAAAACTGATGCCAGAGTTGGCGGAAGAATTCCGCTTATATGCCCAACGTGGCGGTCAGGTGCTTGTCTCCACGCATTCCCCGGACTTCCTAAACGCTTGCAAGCTGGAAGAGGTTGTTTGGCTTGTAAAGGAAGACGGATACACCAAGATCCGCAGGGCCAAGGACGATCCCCAGATTGCGGCCTACATGGCAGACGGAGATCAAATGGGCCAGCTCTGGAAGCAGGGATTCTTTGAGGGAGCCGATCCGAAATGAAGGAACTGGTCTTCCTCCTGGAGGAACCCTCGGCCCAGGCGATGCTCGAAGGTGTCCTCCCCCAGATACTTCCAGCTGATGTCTGTCCGCGCTTCATTCCCTTTAGCGGCAAGCAGGATCTTGAGAAGGGCATGTCGCGTAAAATCAAGGGCTACCGCAACCCGAACGCAAAATTCATCGTTCTACGGGACCTGGATTCGCACTCAGATTGTATCGCCCTGAAAACGCATCTCCAGGCTCTATGTGAGGCGGGTGGACGATCCGATTGCCTTGTACGGATTGCTTGCCGTGAACTGGAAAGTTTCTACCTGGCGGATCTCGCGGCCGTTGAAGCGGGTCTCGAACTCAAAGGCTTGGTTCGGCAACAGAACAGTGTGAAATTCCGGAATCCGGATCGCCTTGGATCGCCTTCCAAAGAATTGGAGACCCTCACCAAGGGGCTCTATCAGAAGGTGGGTGGGAGCCGGGCTATTGGTCCTCACCTTGATCTCGGGAACACGCGCTCTGCAAGCTTCCGGAATCTGGTCACGGGGATCCAGAGGGTGCTTTCGGGCATGCAGGAGGAATCGTGAGTGAGGGATCGAAATCCCCGTCATCGAAGGCGAGATCCTCTTCCTCGCTTAACAAGGCGGCTTAACCCGGAGTAACTGTTCAGGGCTATCCCAGACCGCTCTCAGATGTGAGCGGGTTCAAACCCGTTCAGGGTCACTCGAGTGAATCCGTTGCGTGTGGCTTATCGCTATTCATCGCCGGACGCCTGAATTTGTTGCCGCGGTTGCCCTTTCCCATCTTCCACGACCGCCTGCAGGCAATCGACGAACCGATCTTGCGCAGGGACCCACGACAGATGGGGTTTTGTCGTGTTGAGTTGACCCGATCCGAACCCAGTCGGCACACGGTTGTTGCATGGGTCGCCCATGCTTAGGGAGCGTTACGGAACAACCCGCCCTGTTCGGGTTGGCCTGTGACTGCCCCTTGTGCCGCCACTGGGATTGCAGGATTCGTGCTGTCCAGAACCACGGTTCAAGGGGTGCCGCACCAAGAAGCCCTTGGAGGTTCCATGTTTTGCCGCGCGCTGTTCCTGATGCTTCTGGCCTTCGGCCTCCTTCCTTGCCACGGGCAGGGCTTGAAAATCCGAATGAAAGGTTCTGACTCCATCGACCCTCTGATCCGCCTCTGGGCTTCGGAGTTCCAGAAGCTTCGGCCCGAGGTGCAGTTCGACATCGAAAGCAAGGGGAGTGGCACGGCACCCCAGGCCCTGCTGGAGGATCAGGCAGACCTGGGCCACATGAGCCGGGAGATGAATGCCACGGAACAGGGCATCTTCCTGGCGCGGGTCGGTGCCCCCGCCCTGGGGGTGACCGTGGCCTACGATGCCCTGGCCATCTTTGTCCACCGGGACAATCCCGTGAAGCGCCTCTCCATCGAGCAGCTGGATGCCATCTACAGCAGCACCCGCAAGGCAGGGTGGGAGGAGCCTCTCACCACCTGGGGCGATCTTCGGCTCCGTCGCCCCTTGGGCAGTCTCGAGATCCACCCCCTGTGCCGGGACGAGCGGAGCGGCTCGCAGGCCTTCTTCCTGGAAAAGGTCCTCCAGAAGGAGGGGAGTCTGCGTGGCAGCGTCCAGGTGAAGGACCAGGTGGGCATCCTGGAGACCATCGGCCACGACCCCCAGGCCATCGGCTACGGGCCCGAAAGCTATGCCAATCCCCTGGTGCGCATGGTGCCCCTGGTGGGCCTGCTTTCCGGCAAGGCCTTCTTGCCCACCCAGGAGACCATCCAGGACGGGCGCTATGCCCTGTCCCGCAGGCTCTTCATCTATGCCAAGCGACAGCCGGGCAAGGCACTGCCCGAACACGTCAGTGCCTTCCTGGGCTTCATCCTGTCCTCCGCGGGCCAGGAACTGGCCCGTCGCCACGGTTCTGTGCCCCTGGGTGCCTCGGTGCTGGCCCAGGAATCATCTCGGTTGCAGTGAGGTCGCCATGGCCGAATACACCCCCTTCGCTTCCCTGCTCTTGGCCGAAACCCTGGCCGAGGACCCCTTCGGCACGGTTCACCGGGGCCTCGAGCGGGACGGAAGCCCCTCGGGCCGCAGTGTGCTGGTGCGCCGCTACCACACCGCATGGCTGGAGGCGGGGCTCCATGACCGCCAGGGTGAAATCCGCCGCAACCTTATCCAGCTGGGCCAGCTCAAGGTCTTCGCCGGCTGCCATCTGAGCGTGGATGGTGCGCCCCATCTGGTCTGGCCCTTCAGCCCGGGTCGCAGCCTGGCCCAGGTGCTGGCCACGGCCGAAGCCAAACGCATGCCCTTCGGAGCGGACCAGGCCCTCTTCCTGATTTGGGGTCTGGCCCACCACATCCGGCACCTGCATGGCGCGGGGCTGCCCCTGGGCTTCCTCACCCCCCACCGTGTGTGGATGGGGTATGACGGCTACATCCAGTTGCTGGATGCCCCCGTTATCACCTTGCTCCAGAGCCTCGCGCCCCGGGTACCGGGCACCGAAGCCCAGTTGGCGTCCTACTTGAAAGGGCCCCGGGAGGAGGGGCTTGCCCACGATACCTGGCAGTTGGGCGTGCTCCTTTTCGAGATGCTCACCCATCACCCCTTGCCGGCGGAAGGCAACCTGGCGGAAGCCTTGGAACAGGCCACCCTGCTGGACGAGGATGGAACCGAGCGGCCCCTGCCGCGGGTGCTCATCCAGCTCCTCAACCGGCTCCTGGGTTGGGTGGATCCCTACCCGAGCCTCAAGGCCCTGGAGCTGGATCTGGAACAGTCCATGTTCGGCGGGGAGTTCGACCCCACCAGCTTCGGCATGGCCTTCCTCATGCACAGCCTGTTCCGGGAGGAGATCGAGCAGGAACGGCGCCACCTGATCCAGGAGCGGGACAACAGTGGGGTCTTTCGGGCCCTGGAGGCGGCGAAACAGGGGGCTCCGCCCCTGGCTTCAAACAAAGGCCGGGGGACGAAGCTGCTGCCCTGGGTCGCCTCCTTGGTGGCCTGCGTGTCCCTGTTCGGCCTGTGGGCCTTGGTGAGGCCCGCCACCGGGCAGTCCCAGGGGCAAGCCCTGGCTTCCGCAGCGCACCCTCCGGTCCAGCGCCATGCTTCAGAGTCTCCAGAGGCCGTCCATGACGCAAAACCGGAGGCTCCGACCCCCGAATCCCGGCCCCCGGTTGAAAAGGACCCCTCTTCCCGAGCCACCCAGGAACCCAAGGTGCCTCAGGCACCTCCAATCCCCAGCGCCCCTCCCAGGGCGACAGTCCCCAATTTGCCCCAGGTGATGCCCCCGGCTTCCCAGGTGAGTTCGCAGCCCGCCCAAGTTTTTCCCCAGCCCGCCCAGGCGGCCCCGCGACCCGCGGTCATCCCTGCTTCCACCCAGGTTCCGGCCCCGGTACGGGAACCCGCCAGGCTCCTGAGCAGCGCGGGTGCCCCCGGTGGGGTGCCCGTTCGGCTTCGAATCTGTGTGGATGAGCGCGGCCGGGCCATCCAGGCCCACGTGGTCCAGGGGGCTGCCCCGGGGTCCAGCCTGGAACGGATGGCCCTGATGGCGGCCCTCCAATCCCGTTTCGAAGCCGCCCGGGAGGGAGGGCGACCCTGCCGGGACTGGCTGGAGCTGACCCTCACCCTCAAACCATGAGCGTCCCAGGCTTCCTTGTCGATGTCCCCCTCACCGTGAGCCATCTTTCCAATGCCAGCCTCCTCCGCCCCTTGGAAGAGAGCCTTCGCACCATCCTTCTCGGACGCCTGCTCACACCGCGATTCCAGCCCATTTTGGACCTCTCCACCGGTCAGGTGCTGGGGTACGAAGGGCTGGTGAGGGGGCCTTCCAACACGCCCCTTCACAATCCCGTGAACCTCTTCCGGGTGGCACGCCACTGTCGCCTTCTGGTGGAGTTGGAATCCTGCTGCCTGCAGGTGCTGGCCCAGGCCTATGGGGCCTCGGGTCAGACCGCCTGTCTTTTCGTCAACGTGAGCCCCACGGCCCTCATGCACGCCTTCCAGCATGAATCCAGGGAACTGCCCGATCTTTCCAGCCTGGGGCTTTCCCCGGGGCAGGTGGTGATCGAGCTCACGGAGAGCGATCCCACCCTGGCCTGGGAGCCCCTGCTGGCGGCGGCGGACCACTACCGGGACCGGGGCTTTTCCATCGCCCTGGACGATCTGGGGGAGGGCTTTGCCAGCCTCCGGCTCTGGTCCGCCCTGAGGCCCGATTTCGTGAAGATCGATAGTCACTTTGTGCAGGGGGTCAGCTTCGATCCCGTGAAACACCAGTTCCTTCGCTCCATCCAGGAGCTGGCCATGCGCACCGGGGCTCGCACCGTGGCGGAGGGCCTGGAGTCCGAGGCGGACCTGGCCACGGTCCAGGAACTCGGCATTGGTTATGGGCAGGGGTATGTTTTAGGCCGTCCCGCCGCCGTGCCCCTGCAGCCGCAGATCTCTTGGGTGCGGCGCCGCCAGCCCGCGGGACCCGAGGGCCTGGGCCCCACCGGCCCTGAACGGGTCACGGCGGCCCATCTGCTCCAGACCATCCCGCCCGTGACGCCAGGGACTTCTGTGCTCGAGGTGGAACGGCGTTTCGCGGAGTGGACCGCCCTCCAGAGCCTGCCGGTGGTGAAGGCCGGCATTCCCTTGGGGCTTGTGAATCGCCATGCCTTCCAGGAATTCATGGCCCGTCCCTTCAGCCGGGAACTCTACGGCAAGCAGTCCTGCAGCCGCTTCATGGAGAAGGAGATCCTGGTGGTGGACCACCAGACCAGCCTGCACGAGCTCAGCCAGCTCATCGTGGAATCCGATCCTCGCCACATCCTGTTCGGCTTTGCCATCACCCAGAATGGCTGCTACCTGGGCATGGGGAGTGGACATGCCCTTATGAAGGAGATCACCCGCCTCCAGATCCATGCGGCTCGGTACGCCAATCCCCTCACCCTGCTGCCGGGCAATGTGCCCATCCATGAATCCATGGACGGATTGCTGGCGGGGTCGGAAGCCTTCGCGGTGGCCTACGCTGATCTGGATCACTTCAAGCCCTTCAATGATGTGTATGGCTACCGGAAGGGGGATGAAATCATCCAGTGGACGGCCCGGTTGTTGCGCAACGTCTGTGACCCCTACAGCGACTTTCTCGGCCACATCGGGGGGGATGACTTCATCCTGATCCTTCGTTCCACCGGCTGGCAGGGGCGGCTGGAGAGCCTCCTGGAGGCCTTCCAAAGCGGGGTGGGAGCCTTTTTCTCCCAGGATCACCGTGAACTGGGTGGCTACGACACGGAGGATCGTCAGGGGCATACGGTGCGCCATCCCCTGGTGAGCCTCTCCTTGGGCGTGATCCGGGTGGTTCCCGGGCAGTATCTCAGCCACCACGAGGTGAGTGCGGCTGCCTCGGCGGCCAAGAAGATGGCCAAGCAGCAGCAGGGTTCCAGTCTCTTCATCGATCGGCGCACGGGCAGTGCCTAGGTCTGTGACGGTTCTGGGACGTTTCGGCAACAATTGGCCCTGCGGTCTTTGCAGATGATTTGCTGGTGCGACACTGCTCCTCGGAAGGGTGTTCTGTTGACCAAGCGCAGCTATTGCAAGGCGAACCGATCGCACGTATCCCCGCCCGCCGCTGAAGAGGGTGGCCCTGGGCCTACGCCCCATCACTTCAAGCTTTCTCGTGCGGGGATCACCCGTGGTTTGGATACCGCGTTGGAGCCTGTCTGGCTGGGCAAGGGCGGTGGGCCCGCGCCTTGGCGGGCAGGGGCCATCGATGTGGGGAGCAATGCGATCCGCATGCTGGCGGTGGAATTCGGCGAGGGGGACCGCTGGACGACCCTGGAAGCCGAACGGGCCACGGTGCGCCTAGGCCACGATGTCTTCCTCACGGGGCGCCTGACCTCCGGGGCCATGGATGCGGCCGTGAATGCCCTCGGGGGGTTCAAGGACCGCCTTGAAAAACATGGGGTCTCCGCACTGCGGGCCGTGGCCACCAGCGCGGTGCGGGAGGCCCGGAACGGGCCGGAATTCGTGGAGAAGGTTCAGCGGGAAACGGGACTCACCTTGGACGTGATTTCCGGGGCCGAGGAGGCCCGGCTCGTGCATCTGGCCATCGCCCGCCGGGTGGACCTGGGCGCGCAGCGCTGGCTCGCCGTGGATCTGGGGGGCGGCAGCGTGGAGATCTCCCTGGTGGACCGGGAAGGCATCCTGTGGAGCGAGAGCCAGGCCATGGGCTCGGTGCGATTGCTGGAGGAGTTGTCGGGTGCGGGGGATGAGCCCGGTCGATTTAGGCGCTTGCTCACGGAATACATTGCCACCCTGCGCCTGCCCCAGATGGCCACCGCGAATCGACCCCTGGGCTTCATCGCCACGGGGGGGAACATCGAATCGCTCCTGCGCTTTGCGGTCACGGTCCCCGGCGCGGAGGTGGAGGCCCTTCCCCTGGCCACCCTGCGCACCACCATCGAGCTCCTGGCGAGGTTGTCCTACGCCCAGCGGGTGGCGGAGTTGGGACTGAGGGAGGACCGGGCGGATGTGATCCTGCCCGCGGCCATGGTCTACGAGCAACTGGCCACGCTGAGTGGGGCCGAGCAGATCCTGGTGCCCAAGGTGGGGGTGCGGGAGGGCATCGTCCTGGATCTGGCTTCCCAGCACCACGCGCCCCAGTGCGCCCGGCGCCTTCGGTTGGAACGGCTGGTCCAGGCCGCCGTGGCCCTGGGGCGGCGCTACTGTTTCGACGAGGCCCACGGACGCCAGGTCATGCACCTCGCCCTCTCCCTGTTCGATCAATTGGGGTCGGCCCTGGGACTGGGGGAAGAGGAGCGCCCCATCCTCGCAGCAGCGGCCCTCTTGCATGACATCGGCGGTTTCGTGAGTTTCAAGCGCCACCACAAGCACAGCCACTACCTGATCGCCCAGTCGGACATTCCGGGACTGAACGCCCAAGAGACCCAGGTGGCGGCGCTGGTGGCCCGGTACCACCGCAAGAGCGAACCCGCCCTGCGGCATCCCGAATTCGCCTGCCTGGGGGAGGCAGACCAGGCGCGGGTTCAGAGCTTGGCGAGCCTGCTCCGGGTGGCGGATGCCCTGGATCGGGAGCATCTGCAGCAGGTGGTCACCGTGAAGGCCCTCCTGCGGAAGGATCAGCTTTGCCTCGAATTGGAGGGTCGTGGGGATCTGCTGCTGGAGCGCTGGGCCCTGGCCCGCAAGTCCCAGCTACTCACCCGCCTCCTGGAGGTGTCCCCCACCCTGCTCTGCAGCGAGGTCGAGTTGATGGCTAACCACGCCTGATTCCAAGGGTAACCCCCGCTCAAGGGTGACTTTCTTGCCTGAAGTTGATCCCACGTACCTGTCCTGAATGCCCCCGAACCTCTTCTGGAGAACCCCATGGTGGATGAGACACCCGCTCCCAAAGCCCCCCGGCGAAAGGCCCCCACGAAACCCACTGCCACGGGCCGTGCCCTCAAGCCCAAACCGAGTCCCGAACCCCCAGTCCCAGCGCCCGAGCCCATCCCGCCCCGACCCAGGGACACGCGCCTGCGGCGTCGGGACCTGGCCAAGCGCCTCACCAAGGACCTGGCGGGCCTCCGATCCGCCCTGGCGGAGGTGGTGGACCAGTTCGAGATCAAGATCCAGGCCAAGCTCGCGGCCCTGCAGTCCGTGGTCGATTGTCCCGAGGGCAAGCTCCCCGGCCTGCCCTTGACCACCCTGGAGCGCGCCCAGAAGGCCCTGGTGGGGCTGAAGCTCAAACCCAAGAAGGGGCGGTTCAAGGATTTGGAGGCCATCGCGGAGGCGGCGTCCAAGATGCACAAAGCCCTGCGATCGCGGGTGGATTAGGAGCGGATGCCAGCCATGACCCGCGTGCTCGTCATCGAGGATGAGCCGGATCTCCAGGAGATCCTGGCCTTCAACCTCCGCAGGGAGGGCCACGAGGTGCTCCATGCCCTGGCGGGCTCCGCGGGTTTGGTGCTGGCCCGAAACGAAAAGCCCGACCTCATCATTCTGGACCTCATGCTCCCGGACCTCCATGGCGCGGATGTCTGCCGCGTCCTCAAGGCCGATCCCGTCACCCAGAAGATCCCCATCCTCATGCTCACCGCCCGGGGCGAAGAGCAGGACCGGGTCCTGGGCTTCGAACTGGGGGTGGAGGACTATGTGGTGAAGCCCTTCAGCGTGAGGGAACTCATGCTGCGCATCCGGGTGATCCTGCGCCGGGACCGTGGTGGTTCCGCGCAGGAGGAAGGACGGATGGTGGTCTTCGGGTGTCTCCAGGTGGACCGCGCCGCCCACCGGGTGTGGGTCAAGGGCGTAGAACTCCAACTCACCACCATCGAGTACCGCCTGCTCACCACCCTTTTCGATCGCAGGAACCGGGTCCAGTCCAGGGCGACCCTCCAGGAGGATGTCTGGGGCCTGCCTGGGGAAACCGCCACCCGCACCGTGGACACCCACGTGAAGCGCCTGCGGGAAAAACTTCGGGCCGCAGGCCCCTACATCGAGACGGTGCGAGGGGTGGGGTACCGGTTCGCGGAACAGCCGGATTAGAGCACACGTGTTTCCACCCGCGACCAAAAGGAATTGGTAGCCGTTCAGGTCACCCCGCCAACCCAGAAGGTCATGGCGCATATCGATGTTCATCGCGGGCCATTGTTGTCTTTCAGCGAAGGCTCATCTGGGCCGAGATTCGCGAGGGGCGGGCTGCCTGAATGAAAGCCAAAAACCGAGTGCCAGCGATAGGCAGTGTAATCAGCCGAGTTCCTTCCCGATCGGACCGCAAGGGATTCAGAGGTCCCGCGCTCGTTTCCATGCAGGAAGTTTGAGTTTCAAGAATGCATATATCCAACCACTTTGTCGTCGTTTATCATGCGAGACGTCCGATGACTCGACGCGCTAGGGGTTGCCATGTACCTCCCTCGACAGTTGAACTTGCTGGAAGCCACCGCGAAGAAGTCCTGCTTTCTCTTCGGCCCCAGGCAAACGGGCAAGTCCATGCTCATTCGGGAGAGCCTACCGGCGGGAACCCCGGTGTACAACCTCCTGGATCAGCGCCTGTGGCTGGACCTCAGCACCGATTCCACCCGGATGCGGCAGGAGCTGGAAGCCAAGAATCTGCGTGACACCTTGGTGGTGGTGGATGAGGTCCAGAAGCTGCCTTCCCTCCTCGATGAGGTGCACCTCCTCATCGAGACCCGAGGCTTGCGTTTTCTGCTCACAGGCTCCTCGGCCCGGAAACTCCGCCGTTCCGGTGTGAACCTCCTGGGGGGAAGGGCCCGATCCCGGCACCTCCATCCTTTCTCCTGGAAGGAACTGGGCGACCAATTCGATCTCATGGCAGCCCTGAACCGGGGTTTGGTTCCCTCGATCTATTTCTCGGATGACCCGGCCGAAGATCTCCGAGCCTACTTGGGCACCTACCTCAAGGAAGAGATCACCGCCGAGGGCCTCACCCGCAACGTCCCCGCCTTCGCCCGGTTTCTGGAGGTGGCGGCGGCCTGCAGCGGCAAGATGTTAAACAAGACCGAGGTGGCGAACGACGCCAAGGTGCCCCGCACCACCGTCATTGAATACTTCGAGATTCTGAAGGACACCCTGATCGGCCACGAACTTCCGGCATGGAACAAGAGCCAGAAGCGAAAGGCCATCGAGACCGCCAAGTTCTACCTGTTCGATGTGGGGATCACCCGTGCCCTTCAGCGGTTGCCTCCCCTGGTGCCCCGGTCACCCGATCTTGGCGAGGCCTTGGAGCACTTCATCTTCCACGAGTTGAAGACCTGGATCGACACGCGGAAGCCCGGCATGGACCTTCACTACTGGCGCAGTACCTCCCAGTTCGAGGTGGACTTCATTCTTGGGGAACAAACGGCCATCGAGGTCAAGGCCACCACCCGGGTGTCCACGCGAGACCTGAAGGGATTAAAGGCCCTGGCAGAAGAAGGCTGCATGAAGCGCCTCCTCCTGGTCTGCCAGGAACCCACCCCGAGGAGGATCGGCGACATCCTGGTGCTCCCCCTGGAGGCGTTCCTGGAACAGCTGTGGTCGGACGGCTTTGCGACCTAGCCTGTCACCGGATCGTCCCGGAATCGTCACGGGCCGTGGCTAGGCTGATTCAGGTCGTCGGATCGACCGGTGGAGGTTGCATGCCCACGCCGCGAACACCCGCCCACAAGGAGCCCGAGCTTGTGGAAGCCCAGGACAGCCGGGCCTTGCGCACGGCGCGTCCCCCCCGACAACCGGTGTTGGATCAGCTGGTGATCGATGGCGAGGTGGTGCCCCTGGCGGAACTGGCGCGGGTGTGGCGCGCCTATCGGCGGCTGGACAACGCGGAAATGGACTTCGTGGCCCGAGCCGTGAAGCGGCATCGCCGGGAGCTGGAACTCCAGCCCTACCAGGCCGAGCTGATCCAGATGCAGAACCACCTCATCGCCCACAAGCAGCGGATGATCATCCTCTTCGAGGGACGGGATGCGGCGGGGAAGGGGGGCACCATCCGGGCCGTCACCCGGCACATGAACGAGCGCCACTACCGGGTGGTGGCCCTGGGCAAGCCCTCCACTCGGGAAGAGTCCCAGTGGTACTACCAGAAATACGTCACCCAGTTCCCCGCGGGGGGCGAGATTGTCCTCTTCGACCGCAGTTGGTACACCCGGGCCCTGGTGGAGCGGGTCTTCGGCTGGTGCACGGAAAAGGAGTACAAGGACTTCATGCGCGGGGTGACGGGGTTCGAGAAGGACCTCATCCGTCAGGGGACCATCCTGGTGAAGCTCTATTTCAGCGTGACCCAGGAGATGCAGGAGCACCGTTTCGAGCGCCGTCTCACGGACCCCCTGCGGCAGTGGAAGCTCAGCCAGGTGGACATGCAGGCCCAGGACCGCTGGGATGAATTCACGGAAGTGAAGTATGACATGCTGCGACGCTCCCATACCCCCGCGTCCGCCTGGCACATCATTCGCTCCGACGACAAGCACCAGGCCCGGCTCAACACCATGAAGCTGATCCTGAACGCCGTGCCCTACCAGCGCAGGAACCCGGATCTGGACTTCGTGCCGGATCCAGAAGTCGTGATCTCCGGCGCCCGGGAGCTGGAGACCCTGGAGGCGGAGCGCCTGCGCAAGGGGCATGAGCTGCACAGTGTGATTCTTTAACGGTGGACCCCCTTCGGCGCCTCCCAGGCATCAGTGGATCCCCCTATGGCTCCGATGAGGCAGGGCTCGTGTGCGCCTACCACTTCCAGGGGACTGAACCCACCCGGGAGCTCCGCCACGACGAGGTATCGTTGCTTGCCAAGGACCCGCTTCCGGGCTTCCTGTGGTTGCACTTCAACCTGGCCAATGCGGCTTCGGAGAAGTGGATGGCCCGCCATCTGGAGCTCTCCGAGGCCTTCCTGGAGGCCCTGGCGGAAGGCACCCGATCCACCCGCATCGAGCATGTGTCCGGCACGCTGGTGGCCGTGCTCAACGATGTCCACTACGACCTGTCCGGGGACGTGCCGGAGGTGAGCACGCTCTGGCTCAGTGTGGACCGGCATCGGGTCGTGAGCGCCCGCATTCGTCCCCTGCGGTCCATCGAACGCCTGCGCAGCTCCGTGCGGGCCGGGGAGACCTTCCGCTCCTCCGCGGAACTCATGAGCCACCTGCTGCGTGACCAGGGCGATGTGCTGGTGCAGATCGTGCGCCAGGTGGCGGCCAACGTGGACCGGGTGGAGGACGACCTGCTGACCCAACGCTTCCGCACGAGTCGCGCCGGGCTCGGGGGCATGCGTCGTGTGCTGGTGCGCCTTCAGCGGCTCCTGGCTCCCGAACCTGCGGCCTTCTTCCGCCTGCTGAACCGGCCCCCGGAATGGATGGACGAGGCGGACCTCCAGGACCTCCGACTCAGCGCCGAGGAGTTCGCCGAGGGGCTGGCGGATGCGGCCTCCCTGGCGGAGCGGGTGAAGCTCATCCAGGAAGAACTGGCCGCCCACGTAAACGAGCAGAACAACCGCATCCTCTTCATGCTCACCGTGGTCACGGTCCTGGCCCTGCCCATCAACCTGGCCGCAGGCCTCATGGGCATGAACGTGGGGGGCATCCCCTTCGCCCAGTCGGAGCACGGCTTCACCACCGTGCTCCTCTTCCTCCTCACCACCACGGGACTCCTGGGGTTCTGGGTGGTGCGCAGGGTCGGGGAGCGGCGCTGAAGGGATCCAGGAGAAGGGAATCCAGGGGCCTCAGTCGACCGCCTTCCACCACCAGGGCCCGGGTGCAGCAAGTCCGGGCCAAATCCAGGTCGTGGGTGGCAATGAGCATGGCGGCGCCCAGGCCCTGGAGGAGCGTTCCCAGGCGAGCCCGGCCCGGGGGATCCAGGGCGGCGCTGGGTTCGTCCAGGAGCAGCAGTTCGGGATCCATGGCCAGGATGCCCGCCAGGGCGACCCGCTGTTTCTGGCCATGGGAGAGGTGGTGCACCTCCATGTCCCCCATGTCCCCGGCCCCCACCGCCTCGAGCATAGCCCTGGCCCGGGTCCGGGCCTGGTCCAGGGAATGCCCGCGCCGCCGCGGGCCGAAGGCCACATCGTCCAGCACATCCGGGAAGAGGAGCTGGTCCTCGGGCTGGTTGAAGAGGAACCCGACCTGGGTGCGGATGAGGTCGAGGGAGGCCCGTTCCAGCTTCCGCTTCCCCACCTGGATCAGGCCTTCGTGGGGAAGCAGTCCCACCGCCGCCTTCAGGAGGGTCGTCTTCCCCGAGCCGTTCAGGCCCAGGAGGGCCACCCGTTCCCCGGGCCCCAGGTCCAGGTCCAGGCCTTCCAGCACGGCGGGGCCCTGGGGGGCATACCGCACCGTGACCCCCCGGAAACGCAGGGCGCTCATGCCAAACCCCAGCGCAGCACGAGGGACCCCACCAGGGCCCCAAGGGCAAGGACCAGTGCGGCGGCGTCCCGGGTCGTGAAGGGTTGCTGCTCCCAGAAGAGCCCATGGCTGGGGATGCCCCGCAGATCCATGGCGGCCGATACCCGTTCCGCCCGCCGGGCCACCCGGGGCAGCCAGACCCGGGGTGTCGCGGGGACCAGGGCGATCCGTCGAGCCGCCCCGCGCAGGACCCAGGCCTGGAGAATCCGGCGGGACTCCTCCATGAGGCCCAGGGTCTGGTGGGCGATCTGCTCCCGCAGGGGCGCCCCGGGAAGCCCCGCGGTGGCCCGGAGCAGGCTTCCCAGGCGGAAGGTGCGCAAGGTGGTACCCGCCAGGGCGGCCGTGGCCAGGCTTCTGAAGGCCAGGGTCCAGGCGTGGCCGAGGCCTTCCCCCCCGCCCGCCAGGGCCGTGGTCCCCCAGGTGCCCAGAAACAGGAGTACCCCCACCCCCAGCAGATGGACCAGGTGCCGGGCCTGGATCCTGGCCAGGCCCAACCAGAGACACAGCAGGCCCAGGGCCAGGGCGGCGCCCTTCCCCCGGGTGGGGTCCGCCACCAGGAGGGCCGACCCCACGAGGAGGGCACAGACCAGGCGGGGGGTGGGCGCGAGGAGGGCGAGGGGGGTAACCATCAGGTGCGAAGGGCGCTGACGCAGTATTCGGAGGCGTCATCCTGGAGCTCCAAGACCTGGAAGCCATGCCGGGGTAGAAGGTCCGCCAGCTCCCGGGCGGGTTCCAGCAGGTCCCCGGACACGGCGGGATGGGCTCCGGCGTGGATGCGGTTGATGTGCTCCCGGCCCGCCAGATGCCAGATGTGCAGCCTGCCCATGGGGCGGAGCCGCTGGCGCAGGAGGTTCAGGGTGGCTGCCTTGTCGTCCAGGTGGGGCCAGACCCCCATGAGGATGGCCCGGTCCAGTTCCACCAGGGCCTCCGGCAGGTCCTGGATGCGGGCCTGGATCCAGGTCACCCGGGGGTCCTGGACCTTGGTCTGGGCCTTCTCCAGCATCCTCGGGGCGCCGTCCACCGCGAAGATTCGCCCCGCTTCCCCCAGGTGGAGGGTCAGGGTGCGGGTGAGGTTGCCCGTGCCGCAGCCCACCTCCAGGATCCGTTCCCGTGGGTCCACCTGGAAATGGGCCAGGGTCCGGGCCAGCCTTTGGGGGAGTTCTTCCAGATTCTGCAGGCTGTCCCAGCGTTCGGCCAGGGCATTGAAGAAGGGCAGGCGAGGGTCCGTGGGTTCCAGGGACATGGGGACTCCGGTCAGGTGGGCCGTGGACGCCGGTCCAGGCGCGGCAGCAGGGAAGGGATGACCACCGCCATGAGGACCAGGCCGGGCCACCCCGCGAGGACGCTCAGACCCGCCAGAAAGGAGGCCGGCAGGTCCAGCCAACGGGCGAGGCCCCAGGCGAGGCCCCAGGCCAGGCCAAGGTGCAGGGCCCGCCCCAGGAGCAGGCCCGGCACCAGGATGGCGAGGGTGGGCAGGGCCGGGGCGCGGCGTCGGGCCCAGGCCATGAGCCCGGCCATGGTGCCCAGTTCCAGGGACATGAGGAGGGCGATGGGCGGAAAGAGGGGGGGCATGCCCGTGAGCAGGGCGGAAAGGAGGGGGACCAGAAGGGCGGTGCCCAGGGCGGATCGAGGAGGTACGAGGAAGGCCAGGGTCACCAGGGGCAGGTACATGGGCAGGAAGGCCGGCCCCAGGGTCACCAGGTGGAAGAGGGTGGGCAGGAGCAGGGCCGCGGCCCCGAAGATGGCGCTGAAGGCCAGGGCCCGGGCGGGGCTGGGGGGCGGAACGTAGGGGGCCGCATCAACCATGGAACTGCACCTTGAGGCCCGCAAGGCCGCTGATGCCCGGCATGGGATAGCCCTTCTTTTGCTCGTAGGCGCGGTTGCCCAGGTTCTCCAGGGCGAGGAAGGCCTGGCCGAGCCAGCGGGTCCTCCGGGTGAGGTCCCAGGTCACCTTGGCGTTCACCAGGGCATAGGATCCCACCCTCTCCCTGTTCACAGCGCCCAGGGTGCGGGCACGGCTGGTGACGAACTGCCCCTCCACAAAGAGCAGATCCGCGCTGAGCTGCACCCGTTCGTGGACCCGCAGGTTGGCGCCGGCACTGCCACTCCTCCGGGGGGCATAGGGCAGGTCCCCCGGCGTGGCTTCCAGGTAGGTTCCCCCTGCGAACAGCGCGATCCGGGGGCTGGGGTTCAGGGTGCAGCTCACCTCCACGCCCCGCGCCTTCCAGGTCCCCAGGTTCGTGAAGACCGGCGGTACGGGCGGCGGTGGGGCCACCACGATGCGATCCCAGCCTTCGTCCCTGAAGAGGCTCACCTCCACCTTGGCGAAGGTTCCGAAACGCCGGGAGAGTCCCATTTCGCCATGGTTTACCCTTTCCGGTCGAAGGTCCCGCCAGCGGTTGTCACCGGGCATGAACATCTGGTCCTGGGCCTTCACGTAGAGGCCGGGGTAGTTCAGACCCTGGGCGAAGGCGACATGGAACTCCGTGTCGCGGTGGCCGACCACCACGCCCCCCTGGAAGCCCGTGGTTTGGCCGAATTCGCTGTGGTCCAGGAGGCGAAGGCCTCCACTGGGGATGGCGTACCAGCCTTCCCGGCTGCCGAAGGTATGGCCCAGGGCCAGGTAGGGTGCAAGGATCCGGAAGGTGGTCCTGGGAAAGACATTGGGTCGGGACGGGGGTGCCAGGTGCTCCACCTGGCCGGAAATGAAATCCAGGTCGGTTCCCAGGGTGAGCTCGCCCCCGCCCCAGGGCTTCAGGGTCTCCCGGACCCGGATCCCGCGGTTCTCCCAATCCGTGTTCGTGTCCACGTCAGGCCTGCGGGTGGCGGGGTTGTACTGGCCTCCCCAGCGGATCCGTCCCTCGTCCCGGTAGACCTTGAGGTGCCCTTCCGCTCCGGGATGGGTGTGGGCGAGGGTGGTGACGGCAAAGACGCCCGCAGTCCGGAAGCGCCCCTGGCGGGGCAGGGACCCGTCCGCGGGACCCGGGTCCTCCGCCCAGGACGCCGTGGGGTTGAGCACCAGGCTGGCCTTCCAGTGGTCTCCCAGGGCCAGGCCCAGGCGACCGAAGAGGTTTCGGAGCTCCCCCCCCGAGGCCTCCCGCGGGCCGTCGGAGCGCCGGAGCCCACCGATCCAGAAGCCTTGACACCGTTGGCGTCG
>CAZPUI010000011.1:0-21737 GCA_964589695.1 uncultured Solibacteraceae bacterium
GAAGGATCACAATCCCCCCAACCCGTGCCTTTTCGTCACCATGGACCCGGAGCTGTAGTCAGGGTGGCGTCCCAGGGCGGAGGGCGGGCCACGGGGGGTTGACCCTTCCAGGCCTTCGCCCCTGGGCCCACCCGAGCCCGCGGCGCCGGATCCCCATCTCGACCATCGGTCGCCAAGCTGCTGCACCCCGGAACCCACAGGGGTGCGCTTCCGCCAACCTCGGCTTGACGGGGCATCGGGGGGGTGGATACTGCCAGGATCCCTTCCGGGTTGTTATTCATTGTCATTTCGGATTTTTTACCAATCCATGGCGCCCGATCCCTTTTCCCCCATCCCCTTCAAACTCACCACCTACCCTGCCGAGCGTTTCCAGAAGCTGGGGTGGCTGGGGCCTGGGGGCATGGGCAAGGTCCTGACGGCCCGGGACCGGAACCTGAACCGCATGGTGGCCTTGAAATACCTCCTGGCCGAAGAGAACCCCCTGCAGCTCCAGCGCCTGATCCTGGAAGCCCAGATCCAGGCCAGCCTCGAACACCCCAACATCGCCAAGGTCTACGAGGTGGGACGGTGGGAGGACGCCTTCTGCGTGGTCATGCAGTACATTCCCGGCCTCACCCTGGACGAGGCCGCCAAGGGCCTGCCCCTGCCCCAGGTGCTGGACCTCATGGCCCAGGCCGCCCGGGGGGTGCATGCCGCCCATCGCCAGGGCCTGGTGCACCGGGACATCAAGCCGTCGAACATCATGGTGGAGCAGACCGAGTCGGGGGAGGCCAAGGCCTACGTCATGGACTTCGGCCTGGCCCGGGTGCTGGACGCCGAAAACTCCCTGCAGGGCCCCGTGCTCTGCGGTTCCCCCCATTTCATGTCCCCGGAGCAGGTGGAGGGCGGCTCCATGGTGGACGCGCGCTCGGATATCTACTCGCTGGGAGCCACCCTGTACGCCCTGTTGACGGGATCGCCCCCCTTCCACAGCCCCTCGACGGAGGCCCAGGGCCCCACGGCCCCACCCCTGCACCTGCCCGAGATCTCCGAGGTCCAGGTGCTAGAGATCCTGCGCCGGGTGATGGACGAGGAACCCCGACCGCCCCGCCAGCTCAACCCCCACATCACCCCGGACGTGGAGGTCATCGTCCTCAAGTGCATGGAGAAGGACCCCCACCGGCGCTACGCCACGGCGGATCAACTGGCGGAGGACCTGGACCGGGCCCGGCTGGGGGAACCCATCCTGGCCAGTCGTCCCAGCCTGCCCCGGCGATGGCAGAGCTGGACCCGTCGGCACCGCACCCTGGCCTGGAGCCTGGGCCTGCTCGGGGTCCGGGCCCTGGGGGTGACGGTGACCCTGGGGTTGAGCCTGCGCCACGCCCGCCAACAGGCGGCCCTCGCGGCGGGCATCGAGGCCTCCGCCGACGCCATGGTGCAGCGATGGCGCCTCTCCCTCACCGGCCCCCTCCGGGACCAGACCCCCACCCTCCAGTGGGTGCGTTCGCGCATGGAGGACTTCCGCCGGGGGGCGCCGGCCCAGGGGCCCACGGCCTATGCCCTGGGCCGGGGCCACCTGCTCCTGGGGGACCTGCCCCAGGCCCAGCGGGAACTGCAAAGGGCCTGGGACCTGGGCCACCGCACCAAGTCCGCGGCCCAGGCCCTGGGCTGGACCCTGCTCCAGGTGTGGAGCGAGGCCCGGCACAACCTGACGGGCTCCGACGAGGTGCGGGCCGCCGCCATCCGGGCCCTGAACCGGGACCTGCTCCAGCCCGCCCTGGTGTACCTGAAGCAGGCCAAGGTGCTCTCGGAGGAGGAGGCTTTCCACAAGGCCTGCATCGCCTTCGGCGAAGACCGCTTGGACGAGGTGCTGCTCCTGGCCAGGACATCCCTGCAGCGGGCCCCCTGGCACTACGAGGCCCATGTCCTGGAATTCCGCGTCTGGCAGCGGCGCATGGAGCTGGCGGTGGAGGGGGCCGCCTTCTCCCAGACCGCAGCCCAGGCGAGGGCGGCCCTGGACGCGGCCCTCGTGCTCGCCCCCAGCGACCCTCACCTCTACCAGCTGAAGGCCCAGGCCCAGGCGGACGAGGCCAGCACCGACTGGTACCGGTTCAACCGGTTCAGGCCCGAAGGCCTCCACCAGGCCCTGGCCACCTGCGGTCTGGCCCTGACGGCGAACCCAGGCTCCGTCAGCGCCCTGGTGCAAAGGTCCCGCTGCCACCGCCTGCTGGGGGGGCTGCTCATGCCGCGCCCCGGCCAGTCCGAGGCGGTGGCCCAGGCCTATGCCAGGTCCCGGGAGGACCTGGACCGGGCCCTCCGACTCGCCCCCCAGGACTTCGCGGCCCTGCTGGCCAAGGCGAGCCTGCTCATCACCGAGGTGGGTTCCATGTCCCTGGAGGACCGTTCCTTCAGCGCGGAACTGGCGGAGGCTGCCCCCCTCATCGCCCAGGCCCTCCTGCAGCAGCCCACCCACATCACCGCCCTCCACCTGCGTGCCCTCCACTGCGAGTACGCGGCCATGGCGGCCCAACGCGGAGGCCAGGACCCCCGTCCCTTCCTGGGGTCCCGCGCGACCACCTTCCAGACCATGCGGGACCAGTGGCCCGAGGACACGCGCATCCTGGAGGGGCTGGTGAATGCCCACCTCGACCTGGCCCTGGCGGCCCAGACCGCCGGGGATGCGCCGGGGGCCTCCCAGGCCCTGGCCCGGGCCCAGGCCGCCGCCGAGGGGGCCATGGCGACCCTGCCCACCCATCCCATGCCCCGCATCATGGGCGCCGCCACCCACACCTTGGCGGGCATGCTCCAGGGGCTGTCGGGTCAGGCTCCCTCCGCCAGCTTCCACCGGGCCCAGCAGCTGCTGGAGGGCGTGCCCCCCGAGGAGCGGCGGAACGTGGACTTCCTCAACGAGCGGTATTCGGTGGGCTTCGAGCTGGCCACCCTGGCCCTGGACGAAGGCCAGGACCCCGGGGCCTCCCGGGTGGCCCTCGCCCGCCTGCTGACCGAAGCCAGGGGCCTGCACCTGGACGCCAGCTGGATCCATGAGCGGGAAGCGGGACTCTGCTACCTGGACGCCCTGGGGGCCTGGAAGGCCGGTCGGCCCTTCGGAGCCCTCACCCAGCAGGGACTCCGCCTCATCGCCAAGGGACAGCCCAACACCTCCTTCATGCGCCCCCTGCAGGGGGCCCTCACCCTGTTGGACGCCCAGCGCCTGGGCGGAGCCGCCCGCCGGGATCCGATGCACCGGGGGCATCGCTGGCTGCGGAGCCAAGGGGGGTATGAAGGCCTCCCGGCCCAGTGGACGTACCGTCATGTCTGGAAGCTGACCGAGGTGATCCCATGAGCACGGGCAGGGAAAGGGTGAACCGATGCTGACCTGGCGCCTGGCCATCCCCATCGATCCCCAGTCCGAGACCTCGGTGTACCTCCAGATCGCCCAGGGCATCGAGGCGGCCATCCTCGAAGGGCGCCTGCGTCCCGGGGATCCACTGCCCAGCACGCGCCTGCTCGCGGAGCACATCGGCATCAGCCGAAAGACCATCGTGGCCGCCTACCAGGAGCTGCAGGCCGAGGGCTGGACCGTGGGGCGCCAGGGGGGTGGGACCTTCGTGGCGGACCCCCTGCCCCGGGCCACCCCACCCCTGTCCCCATCCCAGCAAGCCCGTGGGCCCGTGTTCAACCTCAACCCACCCCCGGTGGCCAAGCTCCCCACGCCCTGCGCCCCCGCCGTCATCTCCTGCCTGACCGGCGCACCGGATCCCCGCATGATCCCCATGCTGGCCCTGTCCAGGGCCTACCACCGGGCCGCCAGCAGCCGCAACGCGGGGCTCCTCTCCCGCCAGGAACCCCGGGGCCTGGAGCGGCTGAGGGTGCAGTTGGCGGAAATGGCCGCCGCCTCCAAGGGCCTGCGGGCCACCCCGGACAACCTGCTGATCACCTCGGGACTCAAGGAAGCCTTCCAGTTGCTCTTCCAGGCGCTCATCCGACCCGGGGATGCCGTCGCCGTGGAGGCCCTGGGCTCCCCCACCCAGTGGGAGGCCCTGCGCCTCCTGGGGGCCCGGTTGATCCCCGTCCCCGTGACCCCCCAGGGCCTGGATGTGGAATGCCTGGGCCAGATCCTGGAGACCGAACCCCTGCGCCTGATCCTGGTGACCCCCCTGCGCCAGTACCCCACCACCCACACCATGGGCCCGGAGTCCCGCCAGAAGCTCCTGGCCCTGGCCCTGGCCCATCGCATCCCCATCGTGGAACTGGACCTCGACCCTGGCTTCACCTATGAAGGCACCCCGGCCATGCCCCTGGCCAGCCAGGATGCCCAGGAGGTGGTGGTCTATGTGGGAGCCCTGTCCAAGCTGCTCTTCCCCAACCTCCCCATCGCCTTCATCCATGCCTCCCAGCCCCTGGTGAACCACCTGGCGGCCTGGCGCCAGGCCACCTGCCAGGGCGGCGATCCACTCCTGGAATACGCCCTGGCGGAACTGCTGGCGGATGGGGATATCCAGCGCCACATGAACCGCCTGCGCAAGGTCTGCCTGGACCAGCGCCAGGGGCTGCTCCGGGCCCTGGCCCGCCGCCTGCCCACGGTGCTCCGCCCCATTCCCCCGGCCGGGGGCCTTGCCCTTTGGATCGAGGTGCTGCCCAAGGACCTGGACGTGGTGGGCTGGTCCCAGCGCGCCCTGGCGGGTGGAATCGCCTTCCGTCCAGGGCGGGACTTCACCTTCCAGGGCGCCTCGATCCCCTTCCTGAGGCTGGGTTTCGGCAGCCTGGACGAGGACGCGGTGGAAGAGGTGGTCCGGCGCATGGCGGAGTCGCTTTAAGTGGTCACCCAGCCGTTTTGAAACTGGAGGTTTCAGGCCCTTCGGCGGGAGGGGACATTGGGGCCTATCCGAAGCTATTTCCCAAGGAACCTGCTCCTCCGCCGTCTGCGGGTGAGCCGCTTCGCCCCCCCCGCAGCCCGCCCGATCCGGGCGGTGCCTGCATCCCCCCCCCGCCCGCCAGCCGTGGCCCTGCGCTGCGGCTGGCTTTCTGCAAGGAAGTGCCATGGCCTTCTCACCCTTCTCCCGCAACAGCCTTCTCAGGGGCAGCCTCGTGCTGGCCCTGGTGGCCGGGCTCCCCGCCCAGGCCCAGGAGGAACCGGACACCTTCCGTCCAAGCATCCTTCGGGCGAAGTCCGCGGATTTCACGGTCCAGGCGGTCAACCAACCGGATGGTTCCATCCTGGTGACCTACGAGCTGAAGGGCAAACCCACCCTTGGCACCGTGGTCAAGGACGGCAAGACCTACCACCAGCTCAAGGGCTTCAAGGGCCTGCTCACCAGCGGCCCCAAGGGATTTCCCGAAACGCTCAGCAAACAGGTCAACCTCCTGGTGGATCCCCGCAAGCGCTACACGGTGGAGCTGGTGGATTCCGAAGCCCTGAGCTTCCCCATGGAGCACCCCTACCTTCCCAGCCGGGGCGTGATCTACCGTTCCCAGGATCCCGCGAAGGTGCCTTACCAGGTGCACCCTGAGGCCCTCCGGGGTGGCCTCTACCCCGCCCAGGTCCTCGAGCATGCGGATCCCTTCTTCATCCGCAATGTCTCCGGTCTCAACCTGCGTTTTGCGGTGGCCCAGGTGGACACCACGGCCCAGAAGGCCAAGGCCTACACCCGCCTGGTGTTCAGCGTCAAACCCGCAGAGACCCTGGCCTCGGCCGCGGAATCGGAGGAAGCACCGTCCCGGCGCGTGACGGCGGAATTCCATAACGTGGTGAAGAGCATGTTCCTGAACGTGCCCCAGGGCGGCACCCGGGCCGCCTGGCCCTACGAACTCGGCGACAAGGGCGACATGCTGGTGCTCTACACCGCGCGGGATGCGGCGGCCATCCAGCCCTACATCGACCACAAACGTGCGAGGGGCTTCACGGTGGCCACCCAGGAAGTCCCCGTGGGTACCAACGTGAAGAGCCTCATCCAGCAGGCCTACACCGCCAACAAGAACCTGCTCTACGTCCAGCTGGTGGGGGACTTCGCAGACATCAAGTGCGACACCCGCATCAGCAACGCGGTGGGGGTCGACGAGGTCTGCCCCATCGACAACGCCCTGGGGCGCGTGGCGGGCGGCGACAACTTCTTCGACCTCATCATCGGCCGGTTCAGTGCCAACAGCGCGGCGGAGGTCACCACCCAGGTGAACAAGACCCTCGCCTACGAGAACAATGGCAAGCAGGACTGGTGGTTGAAGGGCCTGGCCATGGCCTCCGCCGAAGGCGCCGGCATCGGGGATGACAACGAGGCCGACATCGCCCACGAGAATGTCATCAAGAACAATAAGCTGCTGGCCAAGGGCTACACCTCCGTGGCCACCGCCTACGATGCCCCCAGCACGGCCCCCCTCTCCGCCGCCACCGGGCCCCTCAACGCGGGGCTGGGGGTCGTCAACTACACCGGCCATGGCAACCACACCTACTGGGTGACCACCTACCTCAACACCACCAATGCCGCGGCCCTCACCAACGGGAACAAGCTGCCCATCATCTTCAGCGTGGCCTGCGTGGTGGGGCAGTACAACAACTACACGAGCCTGGCGGAAGCCTTCCTGCGCAACCCCAATGGCGGCGCCATTGGGGCCGTCATGTCCACGGTCTACCAGGCCTGGACGCCCCCCATGGTGGGCCAGGACTACATGAACGACCTGCTGACCGGCGGCTACAACTACGCCGCCAACCCTGTGGATGGCACCAGCACGGACCACGGCAAGACCACCCTGGGGGCCGTGGTGTTCAATGCCCTGAACCTGATGCTGGGGGAATCCGCGAACTACTACGATGTGGAGTGCGCCGAATCCTGGGTCCTCTTCGGGGACGCCTCCCTGCAGGTGGTCCCCAGCACCACCTTCGCTTTCACCAACCAGCCCCAGAGCGCCACGGTCTGGGCAGGGGCCCAGGCCACGTTCAGTGCGGGCGTTTCAGGCGGCAAGCCCCCCTACACCTACCAGTGGTTCCGTGACACCACCCCCATCCCGGGTGCCACCAACCCGAGCTACAGCCTGACCACCCAGAACGCTGACACCAATGCCCGGTTCTCCGTGGTGGCCAAGGATGCCTCCAACCCTGCGGTCACCCTCACCAGCACCCAGGCCATCCTGACCGTCAAGCCCGTGACGCCCCTTCAGGTGCTCACCCAGCCCCAGCCCCAGAGCGTACCGGCGGGCGGCACGGCCACCTTCACCGTGGCGGGCAGCGGGGGCGTCCCCCCCTACAGCTACACGTGGCTGAGGAACGGTGCGCCCATGCTCGGCGCCCCCAGTGCGCCCAGCTACTCGTTCACCGTCCAACCAGGCGACGACAGCACGAGCTACAGCGCCACCATCACCGACAGCGCACCCCGGCCCCAGTCCGTGACCACCGCCAGCGCCCCCTTGACCGTCACGATTCCCGCCCTGGTCATCACGGGGCCCGCCAGCCAGACCGTGAGCGTTGGCGCCACCGCCACCTTCACCGTAGGTGTCACCGGTGGCAAGGCACCCTACACCTACCAGTGGACCAAGAACGGGGTGCCCGTGGCCACCACCGCGACCTATGCCTTGGTCGCAACCACGGCGGATGACCAGGCCGTCATCAAGGTGGACGTCAAGGACAGCGCCTCCCCGGCCAATGCCCAGACCAGCACCACGGCCAAGCTGACGGTGGTCAGTGTCCTGGACAAGATCGTCAACGGCACCTTCGAGGCCGGCACCACCGGCTGGAGCGGCACCACGGGGGCCATCGGCAACTGGTCCAGCTACAACGAGCCCGCCTACGAAGGCCTGAAGGCCGCCTACCTCGGGGGCAATGGCAAAACCACCACGGAAACCCTGTACCAGACGGTGTCCATCCCCAGCTCGGCCACCAGCGCCACCCTGGGCTACTACCTCCACATCGACACCAAGGAAACGAGCAGCTCGGCGTACGACAAGCTTTCCGTGAAGCTGCGCACCGCGTCCGGCAGCCCCCTCAAGACCCTGGTCACCTACAGCAACGCCCATGCGGCCGCGGGCTACCAGCTCCGCACCTTCGACCTCTCGGCCTACAAGGGCCAGACCGTCCAGATCTACTTCGAAATGACGGAGGACTCGATCCTGGCCACCAGTTTCCTCGTGGACAAGGTCAGCCTGCTCGTGAAATAGCGTCCCCCCACCCCAGTCCCCGGCGTCGCCTCCCTGCGAGCCGGGGACCTTGCATGGAGCCACCCATGTCCCACCCACGCCCCCTCGCCCAGCTGCTGGGCGCCCTCGGCCTGCTCCTCCTGGCCCAGCCCCCTGCCCTCCGAGCCCAGGAGACCGCGGCACCCCCCGCCTCGTCGCCCAGCACGTCGCCCTGCGACCCCCGGAGCAAGCCCATCATTCCCGGCCCCCGTCAGCCTCGGCACGAACTGGACCCCCGCAACCTCGTCCATGCCCTGCCCCCCCTCCGGGCCAACCCCCTGAACCCGCGGATGGTGGCGGAATGGGAGCCCGTGTCCGCGGCCCTCATTGCCTATCCCTTGGGCATCTCGGTGAACACAGTGAAGGACATCGCGAGCGAGCTCAAGGTCTACGTGCTCTGCACGGCCTCCAACCAGGGCAGCGCCACCCGCGCCTTCCAGGCCGCGGGTGTCAACATGGCCAACATCGCCTACATCACGGCCACCACCGACACCTACTGGACCCGGGACTACGGCCCCTGGTGGATCACCGAAGGCACTCCCGGCCAGCGCACCGTCCGCATGGTGGACGTGGTCTACCGCATGAATGGCGAGCGCCCCAACGATGACCGGGCCCCGGTGGCCATCGCCAGCACCCTGAAGCTGCCCTCCTACTTCAACCTGAGTTTCGTGTGCCAGGGGGGCAACGTGATGACGGATGCCCAGAAGGTGGGGGCCTCCACGAACCGGCTCCAGGATGAGAACCCTGGCCTGGGCCTCAGCACCCTCCAGCAGATGGGCGCCACCACCCTGGGCCTGAACCCCTACTACGTGATGAGCGACCCCGCCTACCCCGCGGATTACATCAAGCACATCGACTGCTGGGCGAAGTTCATTTCCCCCACCACGGTGCTGGTGAAGCGGGTTCCCACCACGGACAGCTACTACGGCAATTTCGAAGCCGCGGCGGCAGCCTGGGCCAACCGCACCAATGCCGCGGGCCAGAAATACAACGTGGTGCGTATCGATGGCACCTCCAGCACCCCCTACGTGAACCACGTCATCCTCAACGACCGGGTGTTCGTGCCCATCCTGACCAGCGAAACGGACCCCACGGACCGGAGGGCCCTGGACCAGATCCGCGCCGCCTATGGACCCGGCTACCGGATCCTTCCCCAGAAGGCCGCGCCCACCAATCCCTGGCTGGGCACGGATTCCATCCACTGCCGGGTGAACAGCATTCCGAACTTCACCGCCATCGCCGCCCAGGAGAACCTCGGGGTCCTGAGCATCACCCGCCAGCCCCAGGCCCAGACGGTGTCCGAAGGGGCGATCGCCACCTTCACCGTGGAGGTGACGGGGGGCGTGGCCCCCTACCAGTACCAGTGGTACCGCAACCACGAGCCCCAGCCCGGCGCCACCGCCGCCACCTGGACCTTTGCCGCCCGGGCCGCCGACAGTGGGGCCACCTGCCATGCGGTGGTGACCGACAGTTCCCCCACCCCCCTCCGGGTCACCAGCACCCCCGCCCTCCTCACGGTCACAGGCCAGCCGCTGGAGAAACTGGTCAATGGCGGATTTGAACAGGGGAGCACCGGCTGGGGAGGCACGGCCGGGGTGGTGGCCAACTGGATCACCTACGGCGAACCCTCCTACGAGGGCCTCAACGCCGCCTACCTGGGGGGCAATGGCAGGACGGCCACGGAAGTGCTCTACCAGACCGTCACCCTCCCCGCCACCCTCACCCAGGCCACCCTCAGCTTCTGGCTCCACATCAGCACCAAGGAGACAGGAAGCACGGTCTACGACACCCTGACCCTGCGCCTGAAGAACAGCGCCGGGGCTGTCCTCAAGAGCCTGGCCACCTACAGCAACACCCAGGCCGCCGGCGGGTACCAGCTCCGGACTTTCGATGTCTCCGCCTACAAGGGCCAGACGATTCAAATCCATTTCGAGATGAAGGAGGATTCAGCGCTGTCCACCAGCTTCCTGTTGGACAAGGCCAGCCTCCTGGTGAAGTAGCCCTGAAAGGCAAAGGGAAAAAGGTTTCATCGCCGTCTCATGTAGGTAGTGGGGTCGGTTTCGGGATGTTGTTGAGGTCGAGATTGCCTGCGATGAGGTAGGCAATGTAGATGAGATTCTGGGGTTCCGGTAACCCCGGCCTTGGCGATGGCAGCCTGGATGAGGCTGTTGATGCCCTCGATGAGCCCGTTGCTGATCTGGCTGAGCCACCAGTTGAGGATCCCCCGCCGGTGCTGCTGGAATGTGGTGGCCACACGCACCAAGGGGGCGATCCAGCCAGCGTGGGCCAGGGTGCACCAGTCGTTTACGAACATGGCGCCTGACCCGGCGGTTAGGCCCTGTCCGTGCGCGTTGCGCAGGCATCAAATGGACTGAAAGTGCCTTGGCCCAGGGAGCCGGAGGACCATGGGTCGGCTTGAGGCGATTTTGTAATTCTTAAGAATTAAATGTGTTGGCGGCACTTTCGTGGCAGGCTGTTCGAAGAAGTCCCCCCGGCTTTCCATGGGATATCCGCACCCGCGCAGGGGCCGCCAGCAGATAGCCATGTGCGAAGACTGGCAACGAATCCTGTCTCAAAGTCGTTGACACGTTCCGGTCCTGGAGCAGGAGCTTCATCTGGTAGGCCTACACCGTCTGAAGGTTCATAGCCTTTAGCTCTCGGAGTCGGGATTTCTGAGACTTGGTCAGGTCGCCGGGATTGCGCATCCAGTGGTAACGGGTCTTCCTGAGGCCGGGCGTGGTGGGTGCTTCGGAACGGCGCACCGCATCCAGGGCGTCATTCATCAGCTTAATCAGGTGAAACCAGTCGAAGGTAACTTCAGCCTGAGGCAGATGCTATTGGACACCCTTGATGAAGGCCGGGGACAGGTCGCAGCAGGCGTCCAGGATCTGTTCTGCGTTTCCCCCATGAGCCTTCAGGTCCTTCACAAAAGCCCCCAGGGTGCTGCCAACACGCCTCTCCGTCCCGAACATCAGCCGCCGGGCATCCAGACCAATGACGAAGGTCAGGTAGCTGAGGCCGTGCCGGAAGGACTTCTCATCCACGCTGATGGTCTTGACATTGGAGAAGTCCTGTCGGGTACTGGCTTTCGCCACTTGATGGCGCAGTACCCGCTAGGTCCGTGTGTCGTGCTCTCCCACCAGCCGGGCGACAGCATTCAGGTGCATCTCCCAGACCAGCAGCATGATCAGGGCCTCAAACAGGAGCGTGAATCCAGAGCCAGAGCGCCCTTAGGGCACATTCACGGTCTTGACCCCGTGGTGCTCGCACTTGCAACGTGGCACCCTGGCTGTGAGATAGGCAGCGTGCTGGAAGAAGTCCAGATGCCGCCAAGTGCGCTTCACCGTATCGTGCGCCTTGTTTGGTGCCCCGCCCTCCGGACACGGTTAGGAAGCCCCCCGCTCGAGAGCACTAAGCTGAGCGCCTGGAGCCGGGTGTCGAACGCGCCCTTCGGTGTTCCCACAGGCGCGGACGCTCGGGTGACGTTGCCAAATCGTGGGCATGCATTGGACCACCGCCGATACTCAAGGATCGACGCCTTGAAGGATGAGACTCGCAGAATTAGCTGATGATCGCGTCCTTCCGTGGCGCTGCTTCCAGCGACTCATCGCAACGCTCGCACGCCTCTGGATCCACCTCATATACTTGTCGAACTCCTCAGGAGGCGCCAGCTCACGGGTCTTACCCTCATGACCAGCCTGCCCACGGCGCTTCCTCCCCCTTGGCGCCGTGTGTGCTTACGCTTCCTCCCCATATCCGAACGGGGCGGCTTTGAGCTGTTCCCCGAGTTCTGGTTGAGGCTGGCCTCCAAGTCCGCCGCCCGCGCAAGAAGCTGCTCCAGGGCCGACTTCAGGGTCTGATTCTCAGCGACCAGCCGCCGCTCGTTCTCGCTCATCCAAACCGGCTGACTGATCTGAACTCAAAGCACCACCTCATCACTCATATACTTCATGAAATGGGCTGAATGTCTACGAAGGATGCATCCGAACTTGTTGGTGGTGCGGAGGAAGGCCGCAGGCCGACCGGGCACCACCTACTGGCTAGGATTCGCCCTTCTTCTTTATAGGCACCTCTCAGGGGATCATCCCCAATTCGGTGTCAAAAGTAACCCCGGGGCAACGGACTGCGACGCGATGCGAAAGTCCTCTAGCTGCTACACTGGCTGGGATTCGCCATTCTTTTTCATAGACACATCTCAGGGGATCATCCCCAATTCGGTGTCCAAAAAATACCCCGGAGCGACGGAACCTATCCACGAACCGGGCAGCAAACAATGCAAATTTCAGTTTGAATTGATCATATACAACCAGGGAGAACGTGTTTCTGCATCCGAGATGGCTTTGTCTGTCGTGTGAAATCAATTAATCAATAGGGGTTCAACCATGAGTTCGCGAGTCGAATTAATCCGAATCACTCAGGTTGGCCAAACGTATGAACCTCTATCACTAGAGACCGGACGGGGTGTACTAACGATTGACTCTGTTCTTGAATATGCAAGTTATCCTCCCAAACCTTATTCGAATGAGATTATCATTGATATGGCGAAGGTGGGGTGGGTGGGTTTTTTTGAGTGGAATTGTCTCATGGCTCTGCTGCACCGTAGGCTGCAAGAGGATCCACACCTTAAAATATGTCTTGATTTTGTAGGAAAAAACAAATATGGACTGATACCATATCAAGAGTGTGCTACATATTTAAAAAACAAACATCTTGTGCCCGATTTTCCACGCTCTGTATATATTAATTCGTATATTGCCCATCATGTCCTAAATTTCGTCAAATCTATTGAGGGCCCGGATGGGTTTGCTAATGTGGCTAATGGACGACTTACACTCGGATGGCTTTCAGCAAAGGAGGCGGGGCGTCCTGGTTGGTACCACCAGGACCGAGCAGTTGAAGATAGCGTTTTCTTTCCTCGGACCAGTGTTTCTGCCGCAGAGATGTGCATTCAATTCACTTCAAGAAACCAAGTTGATGCTTGGCGCCAGGGTATGCGTGAGAAACGAATCCCTGATGCTGCAATTTTTTCTTCCGATGAGTTCTGGCGCATTCTGTGCCATGAACTGGCGAGGAATGTTTGTGAGCATGCTGATGGCCCCGGGTTCTTAAGCGCGAGGGTTGTGTTACCGTCCAAGGGTGCCGTGCCACGTTGGCGGAAAGAAGTTCTTGCTGGCACAGCACTTGAGGATTCGAAAGACGCCAATGAGGACGGCTTCCTAGAATTATGTGTGTGCGATGCGGGGGTAGGCATCCCGGCAACCGTTTCTACGTCTTTCGGAAACAGGTTTCGTGAGCGCCACGCTGGGGCGGATCCGCCCGACAACATCCTGCCTTTTGATCTGCTCAAGTTCGCCTTCGATGAATTAGGTACACGAAAGGACCGTGACCAGTCTTGGCTTACAGACCGCCACGCGTTGGGACACATCCTGTTCCTAGTCGGCAAATATAGTGGTGCCCTGACTCTCCGATCTGGCAAGTGCGAGGTCAGATACGCCCCAAAGGATGGGGCACCCCGTCGCTGTAGGAACCAGTTAGGATACGAACCAGACGCAACGAGGGTTTTTGACCATGAATTGCCGGGAACACATATACATATCGTAATACCACTTACAGCAAAGCGTCAGACCCTAGCAGCTTGTTATAATCATATTATAACTCAGCACCTTCCAGAATCATACCATATTGACCCAAAACATCCTATCGGGCCTCTCGTTCCAGTTAGAGAAAAATTAGATGTCTTGGCATCATGCGTTAGTGGTGAGGAGGTGCGAAGCTTCCAAGAGAGTTGTCGCGCTTTGGCAAAGTCATTGCTTCCCGTATCAACAGGAGAGGGAGGGGGGCACCCACGTCAAGAAATCATAGTCTTCGATTTTGCAGAAATCGATTGGCCTCCTCCTAGATTTGAAACTTTTCTTTATCTATTCCAAAATGTAATTATTGGCCGTCCAGTTATGTTTACAAATATGGAAGAGGCCTTTGCCGCTCGTATCTGCGCTTTTGAGGAGAATGCAAAGGCGCCATCATACCTACCCAGTGAAATGCAAGATGAGATCAGCAATCGTCGCTCGGATCGAGAATTTAATGAGGGTGTTTTTTTAGAAACCTACAGTGGCATTGGTGCCCTAGTCCTTGGCCTTGGACCAGAGAAAGGAGAATATATCTTCGGCCTTAGAGACGGCAAACTGAGAACAGCCTTAATGAAAATCGTAGCTGGAGAGAAATGCACCGCAGAAGAACTTGCTCATGCGCACGGACTAGATTTGAACAGCATAAATGCAGTGCTATCTGCAGCGAGTACGCTATTTAGATGCCAAAGGGATTCGCGTTGGGAGCTTGCCTGGCCACGAGGCGACCAAGCCCTCAATGGATCGAAGGTTGACAGTCTGGAAGTGCAGCGATTGCGGTCGATTATTGCAAATTTTGATCGAGCGGCAAGCAATTGCAAGGCGTGGCGACTTACGGCACATTCACACACTTCAAGGGAATTGGTACCCGCGCGGTTTTACCTCCCAAGTGAAGACACTGTCTATCTTAGTTTTTTTGAGAGTAGTAGGATACTCGCTCGAGACCGGTATGTAACAGAGGTCGCCGAGAGATTGATTCACCGGATCTTTTATGGATTGACGAATCTATGCAACCCACCCCGAAAACTGAGTGATGTGCGAATCCTGGCTTGCTCGACGACGCCATCAGTTATGCTCGCGCAGGCAGTCCGAAGGGCTTGGCCGGTTGATGCAGAGGGTGAGCGCCCAGTAGTTATTGATTACGGTCCTGCTCTCTTCGCTGGAGCAGACCCAGCCCGAATGCCACCGCACGATCGCGACCACTGCGCTGTCATTATTCATGATTTTTTTGACGAAGGGCGACTGTCAAGTGAGCTTCTGGCTATGACACAAACGCAAGGAATTGATGTACTTCTTGAGGCTTGCTTTGTTAGATTCCTAAAACCGGACGAACGTGGATTGGGTGATTCAGTCGCCTACGCAGCGGCCGCAGGGTGGAAGACTCTCAATATGGCAAACGGAGGCGGTCTTCCTGTCCACGCAATGGTGGGGATCACTCCTCGCGAAAAGAGGCGGCGTGAGGATGTGCTTGATTGGGGTACAAACGATGAATTCGTTGACCATGTTGTTGACCCTCGTTCGCTGCGACCTGTACCAATCAGATCACTCCGCTTGGAGTCCGGCGTAAGTGATGATCGCTCACTAACCAAGCGAGATCCGTACTTAAAGGAACTTGACACAGACCATGTTCAGTGCCAACTTGCGGCGGGGCATTTTGTATATGGACAGAGACATTTTGGAGTTGTTGCTGACATCCGAGGAATCGTTACTGGCCCGATTGGGCACCGACTCAAAGCCTGGCTTGCAGACATTTGCTGTGACGAGAAAGACCGGAATATCCCCACCTGGGAACATAGAGAAAATTCACGAATAATGCCAAAAGGGGCTGTCACGGCGATCCTCATGCCGCTTCACAGTCAGATCCACTATCTTCTTCCTGGTCTGCAAATGGAGCTTGCCCAACGCGGCAAACGTGTGCCCCATTTTTTCCTCGACGCTACCTCGTTTGGTGGCGGCGTGGAGACCTATGACGCTCCCTACCAGCTAGTCCATCAAATTAAAGAAGCTGCCCAGGAAATCAAAAGACAGATGGACGATAAGCCAGACATGGACCCTAGCGCACCCGAGATAGTAAGTCGACAACTGCGATTGCTGATAATTGACGACGCCGTCTTCTCTGGGAGAACAATTCAGACGCTGGTTGATAGCATAGGGAAGAGACACCTGCCACTTATAAGACAAAATGTGTACCGCGGCAACACTCGTTATGCCAATCCAATTCAGTGGATTCGTGTATTTGCTGTACTGAATCAACTGCCAACAGCCAAGAGCGCTATGTGGTACCAACTTACCAAATGCTCGGTTTGTGATGTATTCCGCTTCGACGCTTACGCGCCTTTTGTTGGTGTTGCCACCTATACTTCACATGATTGTCCCATCTGCAGAGAGCTGGACCACCTCGAACATATTGAACGCCGTGCCGAGGCTAGTGGCGCAGGTGAAGTTGCTGATTGGTTAAAAAAGCGGCGCGATGCACTGCTTCCGTTAAGTACTGAAGCGCCCTCTTTTGGCAACCGCCCCGTGCGGGAATTGCCAGAGGCCGTCGACGTGTTGTCGTCACACGGCATTACAGCACCTGATAGGTATAACCCTGTCCATGCTGACTCGGCCATTTGGCGCTTCCTTGAATTGATTCATCTTTCCTACCCATTGGGTGACATTCTGGGATGCCTGAAAACAACCAGAGAGTCCGGCGCACGAAATCCGACTTTCACTAGCGAGTATGCTCGTTTCCGTCTAGGAGTGTATGACTGGTGTCTGCACAACTGGCATCAGGTGCATATCTACCGAGTAAAGGAGAGGATACTTGCAGAACTAAAAGTTGAAATCGAAGCGGGCGAACCCTGCTTTGCAGAAATCATTTACCGCATGCGAAATGTCCTGATGGAGGATCTTCACTTGGGTTTTCGCGAGGAGGCCCACGAATCTCATGTTTTTTTATTCATTAAGTGGGTTGTTGATCTTTTGGAGAAGAACGATCCAGGTCCACAAACAATTGTTTGCGAAACAACTTTGCTTCTTGACGTTGTTTTAACCTCGCTTTTCCTTGATATTGGACCAAAAGTACTGCGTGACATAGGCCTCCTCAAGCACTTGGAAGAAGCAAAAGATCGATCACCAAGGCCGCTAAGTTTTGTATCCCTTCTTTACTTGAGGTTGACACGCCCTGAGCATGTTGCCGATCCTTTGTGGGGCTTGACAACTATCGCGCAGACGTTCTATCGCGGGCACCATGGCAGGACTCCTGAGGAGCGTCGCCGGTCGGATCATCAACTGCTCGGTCGCCTTGCAGAGGATTTCGTAAGCAACACAAGGGACCTCGAGCTCCGTCAAAGGTTGGGCGGTTGTCTTCACGCATTTCAGGCTGCTGTAGACAATTTGCGGCCGTATTTTGGAGGCAATTTCCTATATACAGTTGCTGATCCAGCTAAGCAGCTTCAAATTCAACTGAGTCAGGATCCCGAGAGCCCAAATACGCAAGGCCTCGCACACAACTTAGTGCAGAGCTTACATACTCCAGGATCATTCGCAGACTTCGAGGAGAGCTGTCATATCGCAACGGGCCAATTAATTTTGCTACTCGAATCTCGACTTGTTGACCTTAAGAAGTCTACGACTGCAACGGGTGATGGGCACCAAAAAAACCCATATATTACTGTTGATATGCGTAGCTGCGTCGACGAGCAGGTTGTGGACTGGTTTTTGATGACTCATATACCTGATTTGATTGCCTTCTTAAGCAACATTGCATTCGAGCCCGCTAAAGACTCCCCCCCATCAGGTTCGTCACAGATCAGAATTACAAAAGATACTTCTGAAAGGCCGAACATGATTGTCATTGAAACATTGACACACTTTGGACCTCCTTCTGAAGCTGTCGCGCGACTAAATGAACGTTCGCCCAAGATCGCTAGAGAAAGAGATCGCCTTAGACTTTTTGGTGTTATTTTCGAGGACGCAGTTATCCAAACGACGCATAGGCACGACTCTGTTCTATTGCGTCTTCATGTTCCAGTTGGATTCAAAAGGAATGGAGGCTGACATGGGTCTGCAAATACTCTTCATCGAAGACACTGATCGTGATTCCAACCTTCTCCATGAGACTCTGGCCGCGGTCAACAAGAAGTTGCCGGCTTGGTCCCAGGTGACATTAAAAAGGATAGCATCTCCAGATGATTTATCTATGGCTTTATCCGAAGGTCCAGACATCGTTCTTGCTGACGTCTTCTTCGGAAATCCAGAAAAACCAAGGTTAAGTGATATCATCCGAGAGGTGAAATCATGGGATCAGAAGGCGCCACACGGCTTTCCGACTCCGGTTATCGCCTATACGAAAGGAGGACCGGATGTTCTCAAGGGCCTTCTCGACCGCAGAGATGATCTCTATGATATTTGGCACAAGTATTCGGCCAATCCAGACTACGTTGCATGGCGTTTTTTGCGGTTAGCGGCCGAATTGCCTAGACTCCGACCAGATGCAACACTCCAGCGACTCATTGCAACTATGGACTCTGCCCACTGTCCGCCCTGGCACAAACACGTCTTGGAGTTGGTGCGAAAATACGGGGAAGGGTCAACCGAACGGGAGCAAATCCGCGAATGCCGAGATCCGCTGCAAAGCATTCTTGACCAAGCAGTTGGGGACTGCGCATCGCCGCTTATGGAACTTTGGGACGCGCTTGTTGCTTCGGAGCCGCTCCTCCGTGCGGCATCTCCGAAACTCCGAGGTATAGGAAGACATTCCATTAATGTATTTTGGTTCGGCTATTGGCTCATCAACCATCCTTTGCTCGAGGAAAGGTTCGCAGCCCTTTGGACAAAGATGCTCAAACACAGATCCCATGCAGACGCTCTGAATGGCCCGACCATGGACGCCAGGCTCGGCTTCAACACTGTCTGGTTACTCGCGAGTCTCTTCCATGATGCGGGTAAGTTCCACGAATTTGGCAAAGCTACATCGGAGAGGTTCAATAGGTTTTACGGCAGGTTTCATACGCTTCAAATGGGAGGTACGGATTGGAGGGCTGGCACGCCGGAGCGCCTTTTGGAGTGTGTTGAAGACCTCCTACACCGGCTCTCGCCTACCGCGAAGGACCCCATGGTAACAGCGTTGAAGTCTCACATTCAGGATTGCTCAAAGGTGGAGAAACCCGAGCACGGTACAGTTGCATCGGCTTATCTCATAAGCACCGTTTTAGCCGCGACCAAATCGGAAGATGCTGTCAACAAGGCATATTCTGAGGAGGCTGCACGCGCCACACTTCTGCACAGTTGCTTGCCTGCCGTCATGGATGAGTTGCATGAAAACGAATCAAAGAAGCACCTTTGTCTTAAATGGGCATCTGACCCGGTTGCCAACCTTCTTCTCTTCTGCGACCAAGTTCAGACCTGGGATCGGCACGATCCTGACGATAAAAAGATGGACTACCCAGATCGGGCAGAGCTCGCCTTTCTAGAGGTAAAGCAATCAAACGACACCAGCACACCCAACCTATGCGGTTGTATAGACTACATTGCACCAAGTCGTGTCGATATGTACCCACTTTTACGAAAAGAGATTAGGGAACAGCTCAATAAAGTTATTCTCGACAAACCCAAGAAAGCATTACGTCAGCTTGTTGAGCAGCACGCATGGCCCTTCACAGTTCATCTTGACTGCGCTCTCAGTGGCGAGAAACTCGACATTGGCATGGATTTCTCTTGAATAATTACAACTCTATAAGAAACTCGGACATACGGTAATCAACACATAACGCATCGCGCTCAGTTAGTTTGACCAAGCATAAGCAAATTCGATATCAATGAGTATATCATCACCCAGCATGGCCGGGGGCTTTGATTTGTGAGCCGCTCAAAGCGGCAAAGCGGGGTCGCTGGCGCGGCCCCGTGTTATCGGAGCCACCTGCGTGGTGGACTGGCTCCTACCAAGGCAGCAACTGCTCCAATCGTTGATCCTTCTTTTCCTGGTTTCGGATATAAACCCTCACCGTTTCTTCGTCCCTACAACCCACGCCTGTGTCCCGCCAAGTGGGGTAGGAAGTCCGGTGTAGCCGGATCCGTAAGACTGTCAAAGCATTGCTGCTGATCGTCAGGCTGTGGGCGGTGTGGAAAGGCCAAAGGACTTTCCAAGGGGGTGTGGGCAACCGCAGGTTGTCCATGGCCCCGGCACCGTCCATGGCCGGGGTCAGGGCGGTCGCTCGAACCGGCTCCATCTCATCCATCCATCCGAACGTAGGCGATGCGGGCGCTGACCCACTCGGCGTGCTGGTCGAGCAGGAGGCTGCCCAGAAGGCGCAGCACGGAGGCCCGGTTCGGAAAGATGCCGACGACATCGGAGCGCCGGCGCAGTTCGCGGTTCTCCCGCTCGAGAACATTCGTCGAATGGATCTTCCGCCAGTGGACCTTCGGGAAGTCCATGAAAGCGGTGACATCGTCCACGGCCTCGTCCAGCAGGGACGCGAAGCCGGGATGCTTGCGCTCCGTGTCCCGCGCCAGGGCGACTATTAGCGCCTGGGCCTCCTCTTTGGTGGGCGCCTGGAAGGCCCGCTTGAGCTGGTCCAGCACCTGCTCCTGCACGGCCTTGGGCAGTCGCGCGGCTGCGTTGCGCATGAAGTGGACCCGGCACTGCTGCCAGGTGACGCCGTTCAGCACCTTCCGCACGGCAGCCTTCAGCCCGGCGTGGGCGTCCGAAATGACCAGCTCGACACCTGAGAGTCCACGCTGGATCAGGCTCTCCAGAAAGGACGACCAGGCGCTCTACATCTCTCCCTCGGCCACGGCCAGCGGCTGCTTCCGCTCTCCATACACCCTTGCAAGATGAATGGAACTTTTGCCTTTTATGAATCCGATCACCTGGGAAACCGCGTACTTCGGCGGGATAAATATCAGCATGTGAACATGGTCCCCCATCAAATGCCCTTCGAGGATCTGGCTCTCCTTCTGGGCGGCCAACTTCTTGAATACCTCACCCAGATGCGGCCTCAGTTTTCGTATAGCACTTTCCTCCGACATTTCGGGATGAAGACGACGTGATACTTACACTCCCATCTCGAGTGGCTTAGACTTTCTGCAGAGTCCATCTTGGATCTCCTTTCTGTGTGCTTGGCGGCTCACAGTAGGTATTCCGGGATGGACTCCCGTATATGTCAAACATCTGCTGTCACCCCGGCAGAGCCGGGGGTTTACCCGGTGATTATTACCAAAAAGAGTCGCCGAAACCCGGTGGCTTTTCGTTGTATCTCTGGGAAACCGCTATCACGACTGAAATTCTTAGTGAAATAGCGACCCAAACCCAATGCTGGCGTGCATTTGGGATGATTAATAAAAATGATGTAGACATGTATTATCGTATTGCGTGCAGTAAATTAAGACCTCTGCTGATGGTATGTACATCGCTACGGTTCCCAATCGAAACTCACCCCCTGCGATCCTCCTCCGCGAAAGCTATCGGGAGGGCGGCAAGGTTCACAACCGGACCTTGGCCAACCTGTCCGACTGGGCTCCGGAACGCATTGAGGCCCTGCGATCGGTGTTGAAGGGCAGTGCCGCCACGTTCGGAGAAAAGCCGAAGGTGGAGTCCACCCTGTCACACGGCCACGTGGCTGCAGTCCTCGGGGGAAATTCGTAACCTTGGCCTCGACAAGTTCATCCACGGCCGCCGCCACCCGGTGCGGGAACTTTCCCTCGCACTGGTGGCGGGTCGGGTGCTCGAACCGGGGAGCAAACTGGCCTTGTCGCAGGGGCTTCAACCTGGCGCTGAGCATTCGACGCTCGCCCGGGAGCTTGGTCTGGGCTCCTTCGATGAGAACGAGTTCTATGAGGCGATGGACTGGCTGGTGGACCGCCAACCCCGCATCGAGGAAGCGCTGGCCAATTTCGTGACTGCATTATGGAATTTCGGTCCTGACGGCTGATCCAGTCGATGGCGGCGTGGGCATCCTCGCCGTCGTGCTCATAGGGGGCGATGGCATC
>CAZPUI010000012.1:0-20519 GCA_964589695.1 uncultured Solibacteraceae bacterium
GGTGAACTTGGGTTGCCCAACAGGCCACCCCAGCTACGTGATGTCCAGCAGCTTCGCCAACCAGACCCTGGCCCAGATCGAACTCTGGACCAAACGCGGCACCGTGCCCGTGGGGGTCACCACCCTGCCCAAGCACTTGGACGAGCAGGTGGCCCGCCTCCAGCTGAAGAAGCTCAATGCCCAGCTCACGGAGCTCTCGGAGAAGCAGGCGGCCTACATCGGGGTGCCCGTGGAAGGCCCTTACAAGCCGGAGACCTACCGCTACTGAACCCGGAAGCTCCCAGGATGGGCCTCCAGCTCGTCCCGGACGGACCAGTTCTGGAAGCGAATCCCTAGATCCACCTGGGGAAGGGCCCCCGTTGAGCAGCCGTCCTGGTCCAGGGAGCACCAGGTCACAGGGACCTTCGCCCGCCCCTTCCAGGCCTCCTGATCCGAGGGATCCACCTCCCTGGCACGGCGAAAGATCACCTCGGCCTGGGAAGGCCACCCGAGCTCCTGGACTCGATGCCCCAGGGCACTACAGAGGGGGCCTTCCCGGGGGTGCCCGTGGAGGAGGCCCTCCACACGTGCCGTCTCCCCGAGGCCCAGCAGGGTCCCTCCAAGGACCAATAGCACCGTCTCATCCCCGGGATGCTGGGGCAGGAGGCGCTCCACGTGGGGAAGCGCACCCTCGAACGCCCCAGCAGCATGAGCCTGCAGGCAAGCCCCAACCGAAGCCCCCGGGAGTCAGGCTCGGCAGCCAGGGCCCGGCGCAGGTCCAGGATCTCCCCGGAGGGTTGAAACCCATGGGACCGCTCCGGATTCGCTCGCCCTCCCTGGTCGTCGAAGCTGGCCGCTTCCACCCCCGAGGATATGCCGAACCCAGGATCCGGTGGCTCCCCCGAGCCCCAGCAGCCGTCTCCCATCGAGACGCATGCCCATGGGGTTGAAGGAATCAGGCCTAAAGTTTGGGCCCTTCGGGACGCGTCCACAGCACGACAAGCCCTAGGGAAAAAAGGGGGAGCACGCACCACCAGCCCCAGAGGGGCATGGGCGACCACCCCATCCCCAGGAGACTCAGGACCAGAAGTCCGGTGGCATGGGCCTTGGCCACCCGGCTCACGGCCCGGTGGCACCGCCAGTTCTCCACGGGCCGCGCAAAGGCGGGACGGGACATCAGCCAGCCGTGGAGACGGGGCGAGCTGCGCATGAGGCAGTAGGCCGCAAGCAGCACAAAGGGGGTGGTGGGCAGCAGGGGCAGGAAGATGCCCAGCAGACCCAACAAAAGACTCACCAAGCCTGCCAGCACCAGGAGGCCACGCATCAGCATTCCCAGGGGTCTCCTGCCAGGTGGCAGCGGCTTAGGTTCCATGGTCTCTCCACCTGCAGGCTACCAGCGCGGGAGCCATTCCTGAGTGGCGTTGAACTCTGCCTGCCTAGCGTCAATTAGAAAAGTGCGATGTACGGGTCGCGGTAAGGATTCCAGTTGCCCGGGCTGGACCGTTGTTTATCGGGATGGGCTTGCTCATGCTTGATGCTCTGGAAGGCGGCGGACCAGGTACGTCACGGTACTTCCTTGACTCAAGGTCCCCAGCAGCAGCACGCACGGTACCCCCAAGCAGGCCAATGGAACCGCTGAAACCAGTGCGAGGGTTCGGCTGAGCCAGCCCACCGAGCCGCCCGGGAGCTTGGCCCCTTGGGCCCGAAGCATGCGATATAGCAAGTTCTGGGGAAGACCCATCCAGTTCTGAATGGATTGGATGAAACTGAACAGATCGTACTCTGGGGCAAAGCGCAGGGAATCCACGCATTCAAACCCGGACTCACGAAGATACCGCCCAAGGGTTCCATGTGAGAAATGAATCAGATGGCGAGGGACATCCAGATGGAACCACCCATCCCTCGTCAGGCGCGCTTCTGGTGACCCGAAGTTCGGCACACTCACCAAAAGGATCCCTCCAGGTTCAAGCAGGCCATGCACCCTTCTCAGGATCTCCCCTGGATCCGGCAGGTGTTCAAGGACATGCCAGAGCACGATGGCTCCGAAGGGGCCACCCTCCAGGGTCATGAGATCACCCACTCGGATGTCAAGCCCCAAAACTTCCCGCCCATGGCGCGCGGCGTGATCCGAGCGTTCCAAGCCCTGGACCTCCCAACCCAAAGCCTGGAAGGCCCTAAGCTGGAAGCCCTTCCCGCAACCGATATCCAGCACCCAAGACGATAAACTTTTCTTGTGCCTCTGTACCCTGCGCGCTCGGGCGCGATAGAGCCTGGACTGCAACCACTCCACGGGACCAGGAAAACGCAACCTTCCGGGTTCACCATAGTAGGCTGCAGGGTAGTAGGGATCCAAATCCACAGGAATGGGCCGGGTGAGGGCGAGTCCGCATTCCGCGCAGGTCTGCACCTGGAAGCCCTGCCCTGTGACAGGATCTGAGGCGAAGAACCCCTTGGCCCAGGATTCATGTGGACAATTCACTTGGCCACCGACTTGGCTTGAGAGGCCTGGGCTTGCGCGAGTTGATTCCGCAGATGGCTCACCCTTTTGGACCCGGGTTCGATGGCCTCGAGACGCGTCAACACCCGTTGGGCATCCTCCCTTCTTCCCATGCTCCCCAAGAGCTTTGCCTGGGAATACAAAACCTGCGGATGCCGAGGCGCCAGGGCCAATGCCTGGCCCAGACACATCATGGCCTTCTGGGCGTTGCCAGCCTGCTCCCAAGTCAGGCCCAGTTCCACAAGCGCCCGCACATGGTTGGGCTCCTGCTCGAGCAGGCGATTCAATTCCAGAATGGCGGCCGTGCGATCCCCCTTGGCCCTCAAAATCAGCGCCCAGTCCACCCGCGCGCCGCTCAAGAGGCCCTGGTGTTTCATTTGAAAATCCTCAGGATGGTCCAGAACCCTGCGCACAAAGGGCTCAGCCTCCATGAACAATCCCAGGTGAACCAGGAGGGCCCCCAGTTTTGCATCCACCGCATATTCCCAGGGCGCCAGCAGCTTGGCATTGCGGTAATAGAGCAAGGCCTGCTCGTTGCGACCCATAAGTTCCAGCACCTCCCCCAGCTTGAAATGACCCCGGTAGTTTCCAGGCCAATGCTGGGTGGCCTTCAGGTAGGCCACGGAAGCGGGCTCGAGGTTCCCTTCTGCCAGGTAGGCCTTCCCGAGATGGAGGTAGGCCATACCATTGCGGGGATTTTGGAGGAGCGCATGCCTGAAGAGGGTCGTATTGTCCTTCCATACAGACACCTGAACCGTGGTCAGCACCAGCAGTACCGCGAGCATCCCTGCCCCCAGTGCCAGAAGCACGACCCGCGGCAGCTTGACCCATTGAAGGGCCTCAACCAACAGCCCTCCCAGCAGGAGAAACAGGCCCAAATGAGGTACATAGGTGTACCTGTCTGCGTGCCCCTGAGCACCCACTTGAAGAAGTCCCAGCACCGGCAGCAGGGTGAGCAGAAACCAGATCCACCCCATCAGGAGGAAGGGCCTTCGGGCTCGCTGCCACAGGCACCCTAGGGTGACAATCGCCAGGATTCCTAGCCCCACCCAGACTTTCATCCAAGGTAGATCCACCCCCGGATGCGGATAGAAGGGACTCAAGTGGAGAGGCCAAAAGGTCAGACGAAGGTATTCCATGACCGCAAGCACGGCATTGCCCACCTTGGTGAGCATGGGAAGACTCCCCTTGGCAGCCAGGGCACCCACCTGTTGCTGAGCCAGCAGTGTCAGGGCACCGCACAGCGCCGCCAGACCGATGAGTGGAATCTTCTCGATGAAGAGCCCCCACCGTGCCCCCTTCCGCCATCGCCCCAAGGGCCAGAAATCCAATAACAACAGGATCAAGGGCACCGTCACAAGCATGCTCTTGGAGAGCAAACCCAGGCTGAACCAGCCCATGACGCCATAAAACCGTATTTTAGAAGGCCCGCGCACGTATTTCACATAGGCGCTCAGGGTCATGAGCAAGAACAGGGTGCTGAGGACATCCTTGCGTTCCGCAACCCAGGCCACACTCTCCACATGCAAGGGGTGCAGGGCGAAGAGCAGGGCCACCGTGGCACCCTGCTTCCAGGAGTCCGTCAAGTCCCGGAAAAACCGATAGACCAGCACCGCATTCATGGCGTGTAACACCACATTGACCAGATGGTGGCCTCCCGCCCATGTTCCAAAGATCGTCGAGGACAGGGCATGGGAGAGCCATACAAGAGGAAGATAGCTGCCATCCTCCAGCGAGGTGAATGCATAGGCAAGGGCCTTCCAGGAGAGCCCTCCCTGGATCACCGGATTGCGGGTGAGGTAGATGGTGTCGTCGTAGTCCAGGAATTCGAATCCTGCCACCTGGGCGTAGGCGAGAAGAATGAGCAGGACCAGCCCCCCCTCGATCCAGCGTTGTCGCGCCGCTGGGGAAGGGTCGTGGGACCCGCTCAAGGCCTGCAGGGGTTCGCTCGCCTTCATCGCCCTAGCCCTTCCGTGGATGCAGGGGAGGAAACAGAACATCTTGGCGCAAACCCAGGCGGGCAAACCGGAACCGTAGGCCGGTGGCAAGACACCCCAGGCCATAGCGTACACTGCGCCTGAAGCTGATGGAGGATGCCTCGGCAAAGTAGCGAGCCGGACAGGAGATCTCCGCCACCGTGAAACCATGCCACAGGATCTGGGCCAGCACTTGGTTGTCGAAGACGAAATCCTCGCTGCAATCCTGGAAGTTCAGTGTCTCTAGGACCTCTCGGGAATACGCGCGGTAGCCCGTGTGGTATTCGGAGAGTTTGGCGCCCAGCAGGAGGTTCTCGGCCAAGGTGAGGGCACGGTTGGCCACGTACTTCCAGGGGGGCATCCCGTTCTTGACGGCCGTTCCGCCCAGAATCCGGGAGCCCAGCACGCAAGGGTAGAGTCCCTGCGCAATCAGCGAAGCCATGGCAGGAATCAGCTTCGGGGTGTACTGGTAGTCAGGGTGGACCATGATCACGATATCCGCGCCCTCCTGGCGGGCCAGCTCATAGCAGGACTTCTGGTTCCCACCATAGCCCCGGTTGCGGGGGTGCACATGAACCAGGGTCTCCGGCAGGGCCCGGGCAATGACGACGGTGTCGTCCTTGCTGCCGTCATCCACGAGGATGACGCGGTCCACCAGACCGTGGGCCATGACCTCTTCGTAGGTCCGCCTGAGGGTGGCTGCAGCGTTATACGCCGGCATCACCACAACAATGCGTTGTCCATTGAGCATGGTCGACTACCTAGAGCTGGGAGCGTTTTCCTTGACCACAGGGGTCATCAATCCTTCCACCCGGGCCTTCTCCTTCTCGTAGGTTGCCTGGTCAAGGGTGGTCACAGCCTTGAGTTCGAACCCCACATACTCAAATCGATGGGCGCCCCCCTTCACGAGCGGTTTGATCACCCACATTCGGTCTCCCTCCCCCAATGCGATGCTGACCTCCTTGGCGCGCTCGGCCGCAGATTTGTTGTATTTCATGAAGAGGATACCCTCAGGTGCGATGTAGGAGCCCTGGACGATTTCCTTGTCCACCATCTGCTTGTATTCGCCGGGTTCATCCGTGAACTCCTTGTTGCTCACCACGTGGTAGCGCATCGGGGCCGCCGTGTGGTTTGCTTCAATGGCTTGGGCGGTGATGGTATTCCCATACTTGATGCGTCCCCAGATGGCATCCCGGACACCCAGAAGGGACACGGTGGCCTTGGTATCAAGGATAGAACCCGGCTCAAAGCCTGGACCCGCCACCTTGAGCAGAATCCTCGCCTCCCACGGATCAAGGTTGTACCCATGAATGCCCCCCAGGCGCACCCCCTCTGCCACGTGATAAAAGCGTTCGCCATGGTCCGAGAAGAGGATGCGAGTGGCATTTCGGAAGAATGGATCCTCGCCCATCTCCTTCCAGATGGGCTCCCATGCATCGAGGATGGACTGCATCCGGATCGTGTAGACCCGCAGCGGATCCCCACGCCTGTCCCACTTGGCCAACCGTTGAGGCGTGGCCTGGAATCTCATGGCCATGGGCTCAAGCCGGTGGGGAATGGCGGTCCACCAGTTTGGAATTTGAGCCATTTCCCAACGCTTGAGGAAAATCGGTTGGTGGGCCAAACAAGAGTGGAACATCACCCATTTGGAACCCCGACCTTGGCGCAGCGCCTCCTTCAGTCCCCCATCCAGCGGAGCCCACGGGTTGGTGGTCGGGAATGCCCTTCCCCAGTTCTCCCACGCTCCGAAGAGGGGAAAATTCACCGACAAGTTTGAATTGACGAAGTTCTCCCAGCCCCGCGCAGGCATCAATGTGTCGTCGAACCATTGTTCGGCCCGACCGGCCAGGCCAATGGTGCCGCCATCATCAATGTAGAATCGTGGCTTCCAGCCTTTGGCCTTGGCCTCCTCCAGCAGATGCAGTGGGACCCGCTCACCAACCCCGAATTCTTCCATGGCGGGGGCGGCATGACCGATGGTGTAGTACAGGGGGTCGCCTCCCCAAAGGAGATGCCAAAGCATGCGCGTGGCGGGAATAACCGTGTAGGCGTGGGCATAGGTTTTCCCCGTCCATCGACGGGTGGCAGCCTCCCCGACCTCGTAGCGCAGGCCATCGAGCCCGATCATCACCACTTCCGCGGGTTGATCCCCTCCCCGGGTGGGGCTGTGCCACCGCGGCATCCAACCGGGAAGCATGGGCACAAGGGTCCACAGCACGACCCATCCAAGGGCAGTGGGTAGCAGCTTCCATCGGGGAACAAGCTCCTTCCATCCCCAGTACAAGGGGTAGGCCAAGGAACCAAGCCCAAGGACAAGAAAGGCCAACCAGAAGGGAAGCGCCCGGATCCCCGGCAGGGTCCACAGGGCCATGGGCACCTCCCACCACAGCACCGTGTGGGCCCAGAGCAAGGCGGAACTGGCCATGAGGAAGCCCTCCATGGCCCGCCAGCCCTTGGACCAAGCCTTGTTCCAGAGGCTGCCCCAGGCCAAGGTCATACCCCATAGCACCAGCGCAGAAAAGCAGTAGAAAGGCAACAAGAGCCCCAGGGCAAAGCTCTTCACATAGGCCTTGGTGGGCGCGCTGTTGAACCCCTCCGCCACCATGTTGAGAATGCCTGCCTCGCTGGTCTTGAGCCGCAGGAAAATCTCCAGCACCAGAAGCAGGAGCATGGTCAAGCCCGCGGCGAGGGGCGCCCCCCACCGCATCAGCCTCGGAAGCAAGGGTTGCTGCATCTACTCACCCAAAGAAAAGGGGGGCATCCGCCCCCCTTTGGTGGACCAATAGAAAAAAGCTACTCGATGGCCGTGGCCTTGGCCACCTTGTTGGAACCGTTGTTGAGGTTGTCAACATAGACGGCACCGTAGATGAAGCCAGGGTTCCCAGCGCTCGGGAAAGCGATGCCGAAACGAGCCTGGCCTTTGTTGGTTGTCAGAGCCAAAGTCTTGGCTCGAGTGAGGGCAGCACTCTGGGTAGCAGCAGTACCATTATCCATAACCGTATCAAAAGCCAGCGAGGCACCCGTGGTGTTCCAGGGGTTCTTGTCGCTTCCACCTGTTTTCTGGAGATACGAACCCAGTCGCGAGCGAATGTTTGCCGAAGTGAGACCTTCTTCCTTGAATTTGTCGTACTGACCTACCAGGTCGCTCACACGGCCGGTCATGTTGGTGATGGCCGTCTTGTCCCGGGCGCGGGAGCGCTGGCTCAGAAGGGCCGGAATGGCGATGGCGCTGATGATGCCAATGATGGCGAGCACCAGCAGGAGTTCGATCAGGGTGAAGCCGGACTGTTTCTTCATAGCTGCTCCTTTGGAAGCGGTGGAGGCGAGTTCACGCAAGAGGCAGGCCAACATGAATCGAGCCCTTGGCTAAAGGCACCGTTTCACCCGGAGGCACGAATTGTCACAACCTTGTGCCGCAATACGTCATCAGTCTGCCGTCGCGCGGAACACATCCATGCGTCCCCTCCGGGAGATCAAGCATTGGAAGCCCGATGGTCTGTAGAGCCCGACCGATTCTCCCAAGTCGGTCCGATGCTTCCCCCAGAGAATTGCAGTTGAGTTCTCGTGCAGTCTGTCTGGGATTCGTAGAACGTACTCAGGAAGCTACCGTTCGGAGATTCCCGTTCACGCAGCAGGATCAGGTTCTTGCGCAGTCGCCACCCTGCTCCGCGCCCGTCTCCCGCGCTAGGTTCCAGAGGTGGAAACTGTCGAAGCCCCTGACGGCCTGGCACAGCATCCCCAGCTTCAGTCGGGGCAGCACCTCCTCAGCCAGGGTGGCTTCACCCACCTCCCAGGGCGCCATTCGGTTCCCGAAGACCTCGTGGGTGCCATTCTCCACCCAACCCACGACACCGATTTTTTGGGAAGGCAACCTCGTCCCGCCGCGTACCTGGCTTTTCAAAGGCGCGCCGGTTCTCCGCCTCGTCGGGAACCTCCGGGGAACTCCCATCGATGCTGACCAGCCGCCACTGGCGGAACCAGGCCCCTCAGGATGCAGCCGTGGCGATGGGACCGAAGATCTCGCCGTGAAACGTACGCAGGGGGTTCCCAGCCCAAGCGGGTGCGAGCCTCGGAAATGCTGGACTTGCCTGCGACAACATGGGCAGGCAGGTTTCGATGCCGCAGACTGGCCTTTGCCCGTCCGCCCCAGGACGTCCTCGACCTCCCGTCTCGGGAAGGTCCCGGCGACCACCCCAGGCTTATTTGAGCCCGTGATTCGACTCCCATTCATGGGCCATGCCGCTGTCCTGGCCATTGACACCTCTTCCCGAAAATTGACAGAAAGAAGCTCAAATCAAGATCTAAACGAATCAGCATTGCGCCTCGAAGTGCTTTTAAGGCATGGTCCTGCTGACCCGGGAAGGGGTGGGCGGCTCAGGTCCCGTGGTCCTGTACGCGGATTTCGGATCATTCGTGTGCCTCCATGAGCATCGCGAGCCATTTGGGGCGCAGCAGGTTTGGGTTGATGCGAAGCCTCTCAATTCGGGCATGGCTGATGAACACGCAGATGGGTTCAGGGCGTGGGTTCGGAACAAGGTGAGGTGGGCGTTAGCGAATGCCTTGACCCGCCTCACGACATTGCGACGAATCCCGGGTCCGCGAGGTCCTAGGTAGGCTTGAGGACACGTCGGAACGCGCCCTCCCTGGGCAGGCTTCTGCGCAGGTCTACTAGACCAAGCTTAATCACATCCGCGATGGCCTTGACGCTGCGGTAGCCCATGCAGGACCCGACGAGGAGCACCAGCAGGCCTCGCTCGAGCATCTCTTCCAAGGCATACCCCTAACCGTCGCCGTCCAGGGCGGCAATGGCCGCGCGAAAGGAGGAATCCAGCCTTCGGAACCACTTGGCTTTGCGGAGATGAGGGATGATGATCTGGGCTGCCAGAAGGAGATCGCCAAGGGGATTGGCGCCAGGAAGGCTGACTCCGTGTTGGCAGCCAAATGCAACCAGGAGAGTCTCCACAAGGCCATCCAGGCTTGCCTCGAGAAGCTGGACGCCGATCCGACATCGCTGGCACTCTGACCCAGTTCAAAGCCGCTTCCAAGCCGACCACCCCACCCCAGACCACCCTTATGTCCTTTCGCCATCCAGCTTTTTGGCAGTTTGATTTTCCTATCCCCGGGGAATCCCATACCCATGTCCACTCGCACCCTCACCCGCGTTGCACTGTCCATCCTTCTGGTCCTGTTCGTTGGTTCCCTGTACTTGGCCCTGAACCGCATCTTCCAGGCAGATGAATGCCAGAACGTCTACACCGCCCGGCTCATCGCATCCGGTTGGACGGATGAGCTTCTTGGGGGCGGAGCCCTGATCTATCATGGCCCCCTGCGGTGGATCGCGAAGCTGACCCAATCTTCGGAAGCGCTCTATCTAGGGGCACGCGTCCTGTTTCTCGCCCTCTTCTGGACCAACTTGGCACTTTGCGTTCGCGCGGTTGGAATCCCGTTCAATGACTGGCGTTTTGCCATTTGCCTGCTCCTGGTGAGTTCCGTGGCCCCTTGGTGGGATCATGGCTTCGAGGTTCGCCACGACAACATCATGTTGGCCACCATGCTGGTGCTCTGGATTCTGCTTCGTCGCGCCGCACCGACCCGAATCCCCATGGGCATCTGGTTCGGGTTGGTCTGCGCCCTGTCGCAAGGGTTTGCCTTCAAGGCGTTCATGTACTGGGCTCCCCTCCTGGTCATGCTCATGGTGTACCCACCGGCTTGGGAGCCGCGCCGCCGACGCCTTGCCATCACCCTGGTCACAGGCTTGCTGATGGGTCTCCTGGCAATGTGGGCATTATTCTTGGTGGCTGGGCATACCTCCAACGCCAAGTCAGGGTTTGCCTGGGCAATCTCAACCAGCCTCGCCGTTCAACGTTTTGCGCCCTGGGACACCCTGTCCCGTCTGATCGAACAGGCGCCCTTTCTGGTGGCCCTGGTGGCTGCCGCCCTTACCAGCCTGCTCGTGGAAAGATCCGCCTTCCGATCCCGTGAATCGTTCTGGTCTTCCACGGCGCCCGAAGGACTCTTTGCCATCCTGTGTCTGGTGGCCCTCCTCGCCAATCCCACCCCGTTCCAGTACAACCTGCTGCACGTTGTCCCTGCTTTCGCCATCCTCGCCCTGCGATGGTCCATGGTGTGGGCGCCCAGGATTCCCATCCATCGCGGGGCAGCGGTAGTTGGGCTGGTCGCCCTCCAGGGCATCACATTCCTGCGCCCCACCCTTCGTCACTTCTCATACTCGAATGATCGACAGGTCCTCCTGATGTCCCTTGCGGAATCCCTGACGGACCCTGCCAAGGACTATGTGTACGATGCGATGGGACTGGTCGCCTCCAGGAAAAGCCACACTCCGCAGTGGATGCTGCACAGTCTGATTATGAAAGAATACCACTCTGGTGCCCTCCCAGGGTTTGCAACCACGGCGTTGGCCAAGACCCCCGCCGTGCTCATCCCGAACTACCGGTTTTCCTGGCTGGCGAGCCAAGATATCGATTTCATTCGCAACCACTACACCGTTCTCTCGGGTGATCTGCTGGTGCTGGGTCAGCGCCTCTCGGCGGGCCCCCATCAATTCCAGTGCCTCCATGAAGGACGATATGCCCTGTCCCTGGTGCAAGAGGGAACCACCCCACCGGGCAAGCCTGCCTCCCTGGATTGGAATGGCACGACCCTCAGCAATTACGGCGTCAGGCACCTCGCCAAGGGCATCACGAGCGTGCAGGTTCCCGAAGGCTACTCCCTTCAAATCACCTGGCTCGGCCCCAGGGCGAATGCAGTACCGCTCATTCAGCCCAGCACGTTTGAAACCCTCTTCATCAACTGGTACTAGGCAGAACTATGGCCACCACCCAGCTCATCAGCGTGACGGCAAGTTGTTACAACGAAGAAGAAAACGTAGAGACCCTCTACCAGCGCATTCGCGCTGTCTTCGATGCGGAACCCGCCTACGAATTCGAACTTATCCTAATCGACAACCACTCCCAAGATGGGACCGTTTCCCGCATCAAGGCCCTGATCGCGCAGGATCCGCGGGTTCGCCTCATCGTCAATGCGCGGAATTTCGGCCACATCCGCTCGCCATACCATGCCTTCCTCCAGGGCCGAGGGGCCGCCGTCGTAATCATGGCGTCGGACCTCCAGGACCCCCCGGAGCTCATCACGGAGTTCCTGCGGCGCTGGGAAGAGGGCTACCGAATTGCCGTGGCCGTGAAGCTCCAGAGCCAGGAGTCCCGTCCCATGTGGCTGGTGCGCCGCGCTTACTATTCGCTGCTCTACAAGATCGCGGATGTTCGGATCATCCAGAATTTCACGGGATTCGGGCTTTACGACCGCATCGTGGTGGAGGCCTTCCGCCGCCTGGAGGACCCCTATCCATACTTCAGGGGCATCATTTCCGAGCTGGGCTACCGGCACGCTGAGGTGCCCTTCCTTCAGCCACGCCGTGTCCGCGGCATCACCAAGAACAACTTCTACACCTTGTACGACATGGCGATGCTTGGCATCACCAACCACAGCAAGGTTCCCCTGCGCCTCGCCACCATGGGGGGCTTCGCGTTGGCCTTATTCAGCCTGCTGGTGTCCATGGTCTATCTGGTGTTGAAGCTCGTCTTCTGGAACCAGTTCAGCCTTGGGTTGGCCCCCATGGTCATTGGTCTTTTCTTTTTTGGTTCCATCCAACTGTTCTTCATCGGCCTACTGGGCGAATACATCCTGGCCATCCACACCCAGGTCCTGAAGCGCCCACATGTGGTGGAAGAGGAGCGGGTCAACTTCACCTCCGCCACCGGCACCGGCACCGGCACTGACGATCCCCCGAAGGAGGCCTGAGGGAACCCTGGTCCGTGCATCCCTGGAACCCCTGCAGCGTCCCCGCAGGTCTGTACGGTTCCAGTCGAGCCTTCACGCGGTTGGATCCAACCATGCCCAACCGCACCCTCAGGGGTTGTGGTGCCCCGAGCTGGAAAGTTGGAGGGACTTCAGAAAGGCTTGGGTCATGGACCAGGTGTCCTCCAACGAGATCTCCTCGACGCAAGGACGGGGGCGGCACGGGTCCACGGAATAGGGGCAATGCCAGTCGCAGCCCGCACAGGCTCGTCCCTTCTCCACCACCAATTGAGGGCCTCCGGGATGGAGGTGCTCGGCGGGATAGGGAAAGAACAACTCGGGCTGTCCTCCTCCCACGATGACGATCAACGGCGTTCCCAAGGCACTTGCGAGGTGCGCAGGTCCCGTGTCGCTGCAAACCACGAGACGTGCGGAAGCCAGGGTTCCGGTCAGCACTTCCAGGGTCGGCGTCCCGCTCAGGTCTTTATCCCCGGGAAGCCGATGGAGCGAGTCCGCCACGAGGTGGGCGTCCAGGCTGCCTCCGCACACCACGGGTGTCCATCCCGTCAACCCTTGGATGCGCGCCCCCAGTTCGATGAACCGATCCACGGGCCAGCGCTTGTATTCGAAATTGGCACCTAGGAACAGGACGAAGTGCTGCGCGCGCGTCGGGTGTGGGTATAGCCGTGCACGAATCGCGTCCAGCGGAAGGGGGGCGACGCCAGAACAGAAGTGGTTCACGATCTGTGAGTTCTTCCCGAACATTCCTGGTTCGTCAGCCACCTGTACCAGGTCGGAATAGATACGTCGGCGCACCCAGCGAAGGGGCGGCCAATGGGAGGCCTCCGCCACACCGACGGAGCGCTTCGCACCCAAGCCGAGCACCAGTGCGTCCGCCCAGAACACATCACCACCGATCATGGGTACCAGTACTTCGACTGCATGCAGGCGGCGGAGGTGGGCAAACAGATCGCACCGCGCTTTGATTCCGAACAGCAGGGCCCAGGTATCCACCGGGATGATTTCGTCGGCCACATCCATCATGTGGAGCAGCGGAGCTACCGCGGGGCGCACCATGCAGATCAACCTGCGCTGCGGATAGGCCTGGCGCAGCCCACCCAACCATCGCGCGAAGAGAATCGCGTCGCCGAGGCCATCGATCCGGACGACCACCACCGCCCCATCTTCTCCCGCGACTGTCCTGTGGCGGCGCATGAAGGGCAGAAAGGACACCAGGCCTAGGAGCCTCCCCAGGTCCACCAGCCAGCGCCAGCGACTGATGAAGGCATGCATCCGACGCAACCAGATCATAGGTACCTCCTAACCCCAAACCACCCATACCTGTCCAACCCAACCGGGAAGTGCCTCGCAGCGGGTTTCATCATGCGACCTTGCGACCACGCCGCTCCCCGGCCGCACGATGGCGACTCGGGAACAGAGCATGGGTGACAAGCACCACCCCGATGGCCGACCCGTACCCCCACAGGATGGCCAGTTGCTCCGGCGAAGCGCCCAAGCCGACACCCAGGCCCAGCAGGCCTAGGGAAAGGACGGTCGCCGTCACGTTCGCGGGCACAAGTCCCTCGACCCCATAGCTCCGCAGATGCACAGTCTTGACCCAATGCCAGGCATACGCGCAGGACAGGCATAGACAAGCCAAGGTCGCCTGGGGCCCCAGGAAGCGCGAGGCCAAGGCGGGGGAAAGCGAGCGGAGGACCACCAACGAAACCAGCATCAACAGGGAAAGACTCACCACGACCCTGACCACGTGACGCTGTGCGATGTGTGCCAGCGCATCCGCGGCCTGGAACCGACCCAAGGCCACCTCCCGGGCGATTTCCGGCGTTCTTGGCAGCAACCACGCCATGGAAACGTTCAATGGCACGGTCGCCAGAGAAATGGTCAGGCCGAATTGACCCGTGGCCCCCATTCCCCACGCCTGGGTGACCAGAAACAGTCCACCGGAGTGCGCGATGGCCGGACATATGGACGCCGTGAGCGCACCGAAGATCCGGCCCTGGTCGACTGCATGTGGAAACCACTGGAAAACCCGTCGTATTTCGCAGAACCCAGGAAGGTGTACCCACACGTCCCGGCGGACGAACCACCCCGCAACACCGGCATGCAGCCCCACCAAGGCACATACGGCCCATCCCGCATCCCAGGCCAGCAGGCAGGCCACTGCAACCAGGGCCGCCACGGCCTGCGCGAGCTTCATGACCTGGGCCTTCATGATATCGATGGCTCCTTCGAGCAGGAAGAGGGCCGGGAGCAGGTGGAGGTACACGCAGGAGATCGCCAGCAGAACAAACCATGCCGGTGACCGGAAGAAGGCTGCAGCGGCGCCGGCTCCCAATATGGAAAAGAGCCCCATCACAAGGCAGAGCCCCAAGGCCATCCACAGGGAGAGTGCCCAATAGGAAGCTAAAAGCCTGGCCCCTTCGATTCCCTTCTCATTCCTCTGTTCGGCCAGGAAACGAAAATGCGGTACCGCTGAATTTCCCAGTCCAAGTTCGAGGACGGCCACGAGGGAGAACACCGTACTCGCATTCGAATAGATTCCTCGCTGTTCTCCGGAGCAAAAGAACACCAGGATCACTAACACCAGCGCGTTGCCAGCCAGGCTTACCAGTCGGCCCAGCAACGCCGTCCGCACCGACTGGGCTGATTGCCATGTCGCCTGGACGTGACCCTCGACCTTCGCAGGCACCCCCTCCGGTAACGTGTCCCCTGCCAGGGCTGCCCGTGGACATCCTCGCCCTTCATCCTCTTCCATCCCGCCTTGCTCCAAGGTAATTCACCTTCGCCAGTGTACCCGGCCGACCCTGGAACCAGGGTGGGGGACTCCCCGGGATCACTGGCGGGGATTATCCATCACGGTCCTTGGCGGCTGTTGAATCAAGGGTGCGTTTAGGTCATGCAAAGGCCCCTAAACACGGCGTTGGACATCAGCATGCCCTGCACCTTCAGCCTCAGGAAGCCACCCTGGCATTCCAGGAACCCTGAAGTCTCCAAGAGGTTTCAAGAGGCTCAAGGCCATACTCCGTTTTACCGTTTGATTTTCCTAGCCTAGCCTGAAAACACACGGCCGAAACCTCTAGAAGGTCTTGTTGGCGCTTGGGTTGGAACGTCTGGCAGAGTTTTGGTCTCATTCGTTCCCGGGGGGCGACGAGACGAAAGCACAACCCAATGACACCCGCAGTTCAAAATGGCGGATGAACACCAACTCCAGACCAAGGTACCTTGGAGACTGACGGCGCCCAGCCAATGCCACTTGCAGGATGAGCGGCGACACCTTCAAACTGACTGGGCAAAAGTGTGGTTTTTTTCCAACCAAAGAGGAGTTGAAGTATGGCGTCATTCCGAGAGCAGGAGTATGTCGATTACGCCACGATGAACGACAAAAGGTACACTCTAGCAAAAGCGGCTTTTCGGGAGCGGGTCAACCATTTCCGTTACCGGCTTCTCCCCTGGCTCCCTCTACGCAGTGATGCTCTCCTGCTGGACATCGCATGTGGGTGTGGCGAGTCCCTGGTGGCCATCCGTGAGTTGGGCTTCGCGAACGTCCACGGGTGCGATATCTCCGAAGAACAGATCCGCAGGTCAAAAGAGCACCTCCCGCCGGATTGCCTCACCCACGGCCCCTTCCAGACTTTTCTTAGGGCTGAAGACAGACTGTATGATTGCATCATCGCAAGCCATGTCCTGGAACACCTCGATCATGACGCGCTGCTCGAGGGCATGGCCCTGGTGCGATCTCGCTTGGTTCCTGGGGGTAGATTTATCGTGCTGGTACCCAACGCGGCCTCCCCGGTGGGTTTGATTTATGCGTTTGGTGACCTGACCCACCGTATCTATTTCAGCGGGATGAGCTTGGCCCAAGCCGGCGTCATGGCCGGATATGAGGTGGAGTATTTGGGAGGTGTCAAGCCTGAACCAAGGGGGTGGCGAGGTCGTTTCCGCGCAGGCCTTTGGTGGGTAATCGAACCGTTCATTCGCCTCCTCTGCGGGGATTCAATAATGCGGTACGGCCGCATTGCTGAACCGGAACTGATCGCAGTTTTCAGTAATCCGAAATAAATAATCACTACCGAACAGGCCTCCATCCGGGTGGCTCTCGCCAACCACATCACAGGCCTGTCATGCAGTGCTGAGGTCTTTGCAATCCCCACCTCAGGCGTTATTGAAAATGACCTATTTCATCCAATATTTACATTTCGCTAAATCATAAAGAAATGAATCCATATTTTTAACAGATAGAAAGCGCGTACAGTTGAATATCCGGCATCAATTGTGGGCTCACTGTGGCCCATTCCGACAAGGAATCTGCTCAGAGTGAGCCAATCGGTACAAGCGGCAGGTATACGGCAAGAGATGCACCCAGATTTTCGACAACCATTAGCTATTCCAGGACAAATTCGCCATTTCACCCTAACGTTGACCGAGCTGCTCAATTGGATTCCTCACGCGAGGCCACTGCCATCGCCAGTGAAAATTTTCTGACGTCTCCCGAGGCAACAACTGGCGCGGGAAGTTTTTTAGTCGGCTTAGTGCGGGGTGTTCCTACATCTCCTCCACGACCCGCTTCGCCCCTCGATGTCCTGGATCCAGCTTTAAGGCTTCCCTCGCCGCGCTGAGTGCCTGCTCTTTTCTTCCAAGGTCCTTCAGGATCTGGGCCCTTCGCCAGTGCACGGTCTGGTAGCCGCCGATGCCACCTTCCAGGGCTTCCTTGAGGGCTGCGTCCAGGTGGGCCAGGCCCTCTTCCCGATGGATGCCAGCCCGAGCAGCGATCTTGCCGAGGGTGACGCGGAGGAGGCTGGGGGCCTCCGAGGATGCGAGGCCTTCCATGGCCACGGTCCAGGCCTCCTCCGGCAGATCGGCATCCAGGAGGGCATCTGCCACGCCTTGGAGGGCGCGGGATCGACCTCGGGCGTTGGGAAGGAGGCGTCGGGCCTCGGTGGCCAGACGAATATTCTGACCCTCTTCACCCAGGCGCTGGTGGGCTTCACGGCTGCCCAGCACCTCCAAATAGCCATAGATCACCTGGGGATCTTTGGCCCCAACGGCGATGGCTTGGCCGAGGAACCCTTCCGCTTCGTGCCAGCGTCCAGCATCCACCAGAACGGTGCCCGCGAGCAGGTCCCCCAGGGGCCGGTTGATGCGGCGAAGGCTGTCCGCGGCGGCCAGGGCCTTGCGCGTGGAGCCTCCCAGCAGGCCGGGCAGCTTCTGGAGGCCGATTCCCAAGGCCATCCAGCCCGCCTGCAGGGTTGGGTCGGCTTTGACCGCCGCCCGAAGGTCCTCCAGGGCCCCACGAATGAGGCCTACGCTGCCCAGGTTCTTCTGCTGGATCGCCCGCCCGGCCTGGGCCAAACCCCGGGCGAGAAGCGCATCCGGTAAGGCAGGGGAGAGCGCCAGGGCCTTTTCGGCGGCGACCATGGCCTCGTCGAGCCGGGCGAGGGCGGCCAGGGCCTGGGATTTGGCGGCCCAGGCCAGGGCAAGCCCTGGCTCCTGGCGAAGTCGGGCCTCAGCCTCCCAGAGGGCCTTGAGGTAACGACCGCCATCCAGGTCCACCCGGGGGGAATAGGGGCCCTGAATCCTAAGGGTGGGGCCACCACCCGGAGGCCCCCCGACGGGGTCACCAATATGGAGGTCCACCAAACTCCCCCATTCATCGGTGGCTCCGATTGGTGAACTCCCGGTGCACGACACGTCGTCCACCACGGGGGACACCAAAAGTCTCCGGGTGTCGCGGGGGGCCAGGGGAGGAAAGGCCTGGGCAAGCTCACGAATCGCAAAACCAGGATCGCTCGTCAGTCCACTTGGGTGGGCGCGGCCACAGGGTTCCCCCTGAACGGAAAGGAGGCTCGGACCCTGGCCACCCCCAATACTCTCTGCATCGAAGGTGTTGACCAGAGTTGACCCAATCTGGGAGGCCAGGATGAATGCGGAAGGGAACACAAAGAGAAGGGTTCGCATGGACAGATGAGTATATCGAGGCATCCAACGAGGATCCGGTACGAGCGCTTGGGAATCTGGATTCCCTGTTCCGTCCTGGATTCCATGGGAGGCAGGCATGCTGATGCAGGGAAAGCGCGGATTGGTGGTCGGTGTGGCCAACAAGTGGAGCCTGGCCTGGGGCATCACCCAGCGCCTGAGCCAGGAAGGTGCGGAGCTGGCCCTGACCTACCAAAACGAGCGGCTGGGGAAGCATGTGCGTGAGCTCGCCCAGGAGTTGCAGCACCCCATCCTGGTGCCCATGGATGTCACCTCGGACCGCCAGATCGTCCTGACCTTCGAGCTCCTCAAGCGGGTCTGGGGCAACCTGGATTTCATTGTGCATGCGGCGGCCTTTGCCCCTCGAACGGCCCTGGAGGGTCGCTTTGTGGACACCTCCCGGGAGGACTTTCGCATCGCCCACGACATCAGCGCCTTTTCTCTGCCCGCCTTGGCGAGCGCAGGGCTGCCCCTCATGACCGCAGGAGGCAGCATCCTCACCCTCAGTTACCTCGGGGGGACGCGGGTCGTGCCCAACTACAACGTCATGGGTGTGGCCAAAGCCAGCTTGGAAGCCAGTGTCCGCTACCTGGCCAATGATCTTGGCCCCCAGGGCATCCGGGTGAATGCCGTTTCGGCCGGTCCTGTCAAGACCCTCGCGGCTTCAGGCATCAGCGGTTTCGGCTCCATGCAGCGACACCACCGCAACAGGGCACCGCTCCGCAAGGATACGGACGCGCTGGAGGTGGCCGACGCGTCCCTCTTCCTGCTCAGCTCCATGGCCAGGGGCATCACGGGCCAAGTTCTCTATGTGGATGGTGGTTTCAGCATCATGGCGGATTGACAGGCTAGGATGGAGGCGTCCTCTGGCCACCCTTCATGCCGCCTCGACGCTACCTCATCGCCACGCTGTTCATCGCAGCCATGCTTCTCATCCTGGCCATCGTCCAGGCACCCAAGAGCGCCAAGGAAGGCGGGGTGGGGGGCACCGAGGCCGTTGCCCTTGCAATGCTGGACACCTTTGAGGTGGTTGCGGAGCGACCGCTCCTGGACGGCTGGTCTCCGCGCTTCCACGGAGCCCAGGACCCTGACCAGCATCAACCTTGGCCCTTCCAGGGTGGGTTCGGAGCCCCCTGGGAGCCGGCTTCCCCCTACCTCGACCACCAGGGCCTGGCCCTCAATGGCCCCAGCGGCACAAGCGAGGTGGTGCTCTGGCGGAGCCAGGAATGGCGTCGCTACCGCTTCGATGCGCCCCTGGTCTCCGCGCGCCTGGAACCCAAGGGCGGCCGCCGCCTGCTGGTGACCCTTCGGCTTGCTGCGGACCGCTTCGAGACACGTCTCCTGGAGGTCCCGGAGGGCCGGGTCCTCTGGGCTTCGGATTCGGGCCCTTGGAGCCGCTTCAGCTGGGATGGGCGCGGTGTGCTCGTGGGCCTCCGGTCCCCGGACCACCCCGGCATCCTGCTGGCAACCCTCTCCGTGGACAGCGATCTGCCGCCCAGCTCGCTGGCCACCTGGGACGAGAAAGGCCTGCCACCACCACCCCGAGGCTGGCCTACCAAGGACCTGAACCTTTGGCAGGCCGGTCAGGACCTCAAAGGCTGCCGCCTCCTGGTTCCCTGGGACGAGGAGACCAGGGTCTGGTTTCCCAGTGAACGCAGGATCTGGCTCACTTCGGGTACCCAGTGGATCCTTTGGGGCCTGGAGGATGGCCAATGGACTCGGCTGGACGCAGGATCGGGCCGTCTGCATGCCCAGCCCCCCCTGGCCATGGGGCTCGAGCGCACCGTGAAGGATGGCGGTGGCCGAGCTGCATCCCCCCTGGATCAAGTGGAATGGACGAACCTTGCGCCTGAAGCCCCCCCTTGGCCGGAGTACGATCCCGCCTGGTGTTGGGTCCCCGAAGGTGCCCTCACAGCCTGGGACCTCCGCTGGGGCGGCCTTGAAGGGCTCCCAAGGGAACGCCAGCGCGAAGCCCTCGTGCGGGTTTTTCGACCCGACTGGAAGGTCGCCTGCGGGTTAAGGGCCTCCGTGGCGGGCTGGCTACCGGGGGGCCCCGAGGTCGCCTTGCGGGAAAGTACAGGCCACGCCTGGGTTTGGATCGGTCATCGCCTGTTGCTGGTGCGTCTCCAACCCTCTGAACGATTGCGTAAGTTGCGGCAATTCAAGCTAGGGTGAATGGGGATTCCTCGCATCCCCGCTGGCTTTTCTGATAGCGTAAGCGCAGTTCTCTTTTGCACCTGCATCCCGAGGTCTCTATG
>CAZPUI010000013.1:0-20458 GCA_964589695.1 uncultured Solibacteraceae bacterium
CGCGCGGCGCTGAAGGCCTTCCAGCGGGCGGTGGCCCTGCGTCCCGCCCCCGGCAAGGGTTTGACCCCCTACGGGACCAACCGGCTGGAGGTCTATGCCCCTTGGCTGAAATTGGCCCAGAGCGCCCTGGCCTTGGGGGAACTGGACCTGGCCGAACGGGCCCTGGAGCAGTCCCTGCGCCACAACCGCGAGGACCCCTCCGAGTGGACGGTCCTCAACCAGACCCTGGGGCGGGCCCGGGAGGCCCTGCGGCCCAAGGAGGGGCAACCTGCGACAGAGGGGATCAAGGCCACCGCCCAGGAGAGCCCCACCGAGGTTCCCCAGCGCCCGGAGCCTCCCCGCGTCGTTTCCCCCGCGCCCACGGCGAGCTCCGTGGCAACTGAGCCCCCGGGCAAGGTGGGTCCCGAAGGCGCCGCCCGTGCCATCCAGACCGACCCTGGCCGCCGACCCGGGTCCCAGCCGGTCCGCTCCCCCCAGGAGACCGTCCCTCCCGTCCAGGAGAACCGGGGGAACCAGGCTTCCCCCACCCAGGTCCCGACGCCCCAGGCCAAGCACGGGGCCCTTCCCTGGCTGATCGGCCTCGGGGTCGCGGGAACGGCGGGCCTGGCCCTGCTCCTCCTGGCCCGCCGTCGCGCCAAGACACCGGCCAGTCCCACCCCCTACCGCTTGAACCTCCAAAGCCTGGAGAGGCTCGAGGCGGATCCGAGCACCTGGGGACCGGAACGCGGGGGCACGGAGGCCCTGGAGACGGCCCTGGGCCGCAGTCCCACCCACCCCACGAAGGTGGGGGCCTACCGTATCCTTCGGGTCCTGGGGCGGGGGGGCTGCGCCACCACGTATCTGGCCCTGGATGAGCGCACCCAGGCCGAGGTGGCCCTCAAGCTCCCCCATGCCCACATCCTGACGGATCCGGAGTACCGCACCCGCTTCCGCCGAGAGGCAGAACTGGGGGCGCGGCTGGAACATCCCCGCATCGTGCGGATCCTGGATGCCGGCGTGGAAGATGGGGAGCCCTACCTGGCCATGACGTACGTGAGGGGCCTGACCCTGGCCCAGTACCTCCAGCAGCGCGGGGCCCTGCCGGTGCCGGAAGTCCTCCACCTGGGTTGGGAGGTGGCCGATGCCCTCTCCTACGCCCATGCCAAGGGGGTGGTCCATCGGGACCTCAAACCCGCCAATCTCATGCTGGGGGAGACGGGGGCCCAGGTGCTGGATTTCGGGATCGCCCGACTCCTGGACACCTCCATGACCTCCACCAACCTCTTCATCGGCACGCCCGTCTACGCGGCCCCCGAATCCCTGCGCAGCTCGCGGGTGGGACCCGCGGCGGACCGGTACGCCCTGGGCATCATCCTCTTCGAGGCCCTCACGGGCTCGGTGCTCTTTACGGGGGAAACGGCCTTCCAGATCCTGGAGCAGCACCGCGCGGCCCCCCTTCCGGACCTGGCCGCCCTGAACCCCGCCCTGCCCCCGCGCCTGATCCGCCTGGTGGAACGACTGACCGCCAAGTCCCCCGAAGAGCGCCCCGAGGATGGCGAAGTCGTGGCCATCCTGGCCGAACTGAAGCAACGGGAACCCTCCTGACCTCCTACCTGCACGGGGACCATGACACCCTGCAGCGGGTCGACCGGCGGGATATGGCCCCCAAGGAGTGGACAGGGGCAATCCGCAGGTTCCTTGTGCCTCTCAATTGGTTCCAAGCCCTGGGCTAGCACCCATGCCATCCTGGATTCGGCATCGGCCCATGGCCAGCCAAGGGGGTTCGGCCATGGCCAAACGGGTGGAATACGTGAGCAAGCGGGTGCCTGAGATCCTCGAGGATCTGGTCCAAGGGCATCGGGAAGCGGCCTTCCACGGTCCGGACGCGGCCCGGCGCTACCTTCTGCGCACGCTGGAGGGCCAGGAAAGCCTGCCCCGGGCGGTGCGCACCCCCCTCTTCGACCGCCTGGCGGAGGCGGAGGCCCTGCGCCAGGACTGGGAGGCCTGTGCCGCGGCCGTGGACCAGGCCTTGTCCCACCTGGGCGACCTGGAGGCCGAATTCCCCCACACCTACCGCAGGCAGCTGGAGGAGCTGGTGTCCTTCGAGCGGGGCATCCAGGCCCTGGGGGAGCTGGGTCGCTTCGCCGAGGCCCTGTCCCTGGCCCGCCGGGCCGTGGCCCTGGGTCTGGGGGCCCACTACCAGGCCAAGGCGGACAGCCTGGCCTGGGCAGAGTGAGGCAGCAATTCCAGGCGTTGGCGGAATCCTTCGTGGGGGCCTGATTCGAAAACGGGGTGGAGGTGGTCCAATACCCAACCCACAGCGATCTGTGCTTTCAGGCAAGTGACAAGGCCATCTGCACCAACCTGGGCATCCCTATAGCCACCCTCTCCTTCACCAACTCGTTATCTGGCTACCACGAGGTGCGCGACGATGGACCAAGCTGGACTACGACAACTTCGAATTTCCAGTGGTCAGCTTACGAAGACCATCACAGCGGCCATTTGGGTATAAATTTTTCAAGAAACTCTTTGGACAAACCAAAGACAACCAATAGCACCAAAACGGCATAAATGATCGAAGGCAACATGGCAAAAATAAGACAAATGGCAAGTTTATTGCCTTCTGGCCAATGGGATTGCGATTGAACCAGTGATAATTTTTTATTTAGTTTTTCAATCTGACTACTTATTTGATCAATGCGAGTTATGTCATTGCCAATTTGGTTTTTACCTGCATCTTCTTTCGCACTCTGGTTACCGGCAATTTCAATGGCAATACTGTTCATTTGTTGAACTTTCTTCCGATGGGCCGTCCCCCAAATGTCATGGGTTAACAGCCCCAATAATACTATATATACCGTCAAAACCGATATCGGCACTAGCATCTGCCCGACGTAGTAGCCGACCAAAATCAATGTGCCCTTGTTCAAATTTGAAACCACACCGAACACCATGATGAGAACAGCAATTCCCGCAAGGACAAGAAATTTATTGTAAATATCATCGAAAGCAATCATTCCATATCGCCGATTTTCGTCCTCTAGATCTAACTTAAGACCAATGGGATAAGCATTCAGGCTTGGTTTATCTGTGGACTCAGACAAGTCTTCTTTGTGGATCATTTTATTTATCATAAATACAACAAAACAAATCTTTAATCCAAGCCAAATCATCAGAGAGATCCCAAGTGATTCGATGGCGAATACAAGGCAAAGGGTGAACAGATTTAAATTTTTCCCAGAGGGCTGTCTATTAAATAGGAGTTTGAATTCTGTATCTGGTTTATTATGAAGAACTTCCGAAATTTTTGGAATTTCTTTCGCGAGTTTCGAAACAAAATTTTGCGGGAGGCGACGCTCGCCGAATTCACCAAACAAACTATAAGCTTGAACATATCCTAGATTATTTATATTACGAGTGGGTAATTCACAACCCAAATGAAAGACAAACAACAGGATGGGTAAAAGAAAGATCCACTTGAACCACTTTCGATTTTTCTCAGCAATGAAACGCATCGTCTCATCATGCGTTAGATTTCCGCGAGAAAGTATCCGACCCATGAGCGCAAGATTATTTAATGCATACCCAATTGCGCGAACAGCCTGAAGTGCCAATAGAGCAAACATAGGGATCAGCACTAAAAAAGATATACCATGATTTAATTCAGCAAAATATCCAAAATCTGAAATCGATTTTCCATTTGAAATATCTATCAATTTGATTACAGCAATGCCTGCCCCATGGACAAAGATGGTCAAAATGATACCTAATGCGAGATATACAAAGAAGAGAACTCTAGAACGAGTAAAAGTCTGTGCGATCCTTGAATCACCAAACTCAGACAAAAAGATCCTCTCAGGATTCATTATGCGTACTCCAATTGATTTTATTAATAATTTCAATATAAATCACAGAAGCTATCGCTTTGATTCCTGCATGTTTACCACCCCTGGCACTCAAGGCGGCAGCCGCTCTCCTTGCATTTATGTGAAAATATTACATCGATATTTGCTAGATCAATTTCATTTGCATGCCCATTTTTGCACATCACAGTTACTTTAAATTTTACAAAACATTGTTCGCCGCATGATTCACATTTATGCTGTCGCGTACCATCGCGAACTACGTCTACATGACTTTTATTCTTCGGACAGCGCACATGCCATGTTCCAACCAAAGCATGTCGTAAGTTTCCTTGGGCGTGAAGATTAGCCACCAGGATGGAAACTAATGCAAAACCGCCCAACAACTTAAGCGCAAGATGCTGAATTGACATGGGGCCCTCCATAAATATACATTTATAACATTACTACTGGAAGCATGATCACACAGACAAGTCAGACAAAATGGAAATGTGCCAGCTTGTTCATTATCCCGAAGCCATCCAAATTATCCCAAGCAGTGGGCAAATTCGACCTGAATCATACCCTCATCTTTTGCGTCCAGCAATCCATAACCGTTGCGAAACTCACCCGTCGGGATCGATGATTCTTGGGTCGCTGAACGCAACGTTCCCAATGGTGATGTGAAGCGGGGGGACTGGGAAGCCTGCGCCACCGCCGTGGAGCAGGCCTTGTCCCATTTGGCCGACCTGGAGGCCGAATTTCCCACGCGTACCGCAGGCAGCTGGAGGGCCTGGTGTCCTTCGAGCGGGGCATCCAGGCCCTGGGGGAACTGGGCCGCTTTGCCGAGGCACTTGCCCTGGCCCTGGGGGCCCACTACCAGGCCCAGGCGGACAGCCTGGCCTGGGCGGAGTGAGGCAGCGATTCGGTTCGTTGGACGAGCCTCCAAGGCCGTGGCGCCACCCCCTAGGCTCGATGGGACAGTGGGATGATGGTGCCTGCCCATGTCGGGCCCACGGTGAGCCATGTTCTTGATGCCTTCGCGGTTCATGATCCTTCCCATCCTCGTGGCGAGCCTGGGGGCACAGGAGCTGCCGAGGATCGCCGCCCGTACGCTCAAGGCCGATGTGGCCTTCCTGGCCTCGGACCTGCTCCAGGGAAGGGCCACCCCCTCGCCGGGGCTGGAGATCGCGGCGGACTACATCGCCGCCCAATTCCGGCGGGCGGGGCTCGAGCCCCTGGACCAGGACAGTCACTTTTGGACTGCGCGCCATGTATCCGTGTTGCCGAACCCAGATGGCCTGGAACTCTCCCTGGACGTGGACGGCAAGGCCGTCAAGGTTGACCGGTCCGCCATGGTCTACCTGGATCCCGCGGGCACGGACCTGAACCGAAGATCCGTGCTGCGGGTGACACCGAGCGGGCTGGCCTCCCTCCAGCCCGACCAGGTGCGGGGCAAGGTGCTGGTGGTGGACATCACCGGGGAGCGCCTCCCGAGCACCCGGGGCCTGCGGGCCTTGGCGGTGTCCCACGAACCGGCCCTGATCCTGGTCCTGATTCCAAAAGCCATCCAGGCACCCTCCCGGTTCCGCCTCCGGGAGGTGGGTGGAGCCTCCCCGAAGGCGCCCATTCTCGCCGTCTGGGATCCCGCCCTGCACGCCGCGTTCAAGAAGGACCCCAAGGCCTTCCTCACCGGCAAATTACCGCCCCCCCTCTCCCAGGTCGTGACCCTCCGGAACGTGGTGGGCCTGCTCCGAGGCACGGACCCCGTGCTGAAAGACACCTGCCTGGTGGTGTCGGCCCACTATGACCACGTGGGCATCGAAAGCCAGGGGGAGGGGGACACCATCAACAACGGGGCCAATGACAATGCCAGCGGCGTGGCCACCCTGATCGGGGTCGCGCAGGCCCTGGCGGCCACGAAGCCCAGGCGCAGCCTCGTGTTCGTGGCCTTCTACGGCGAAGAGGTCGGCGGCCTGGGCTCACAGTTCTACGCATCCCACCCCGTGTTTCCCTTGGACAGGACCCTGGCGGAGATCAACCTGGAGCAGACGGGACGCACCGATGACACCGAGGGGGCCCGCCCCAGGCAGTTCAACCTCACCGGTCTCGACTACACGAACCTGGCGGAATCCTTCGTGGTGGCCGGATCCGAACGCGGGGTGAAGGTGGTCCACCACCCAACCCACAGCGATCGTTACTTTCAGGCAAGCGACAACGCCATCTTCGCCAACCTGGGCATCCCTTCGACCACCCTCTCCGTCACCTAGGAGTTCTCGGACTACCACGAGGTGGGCGACGAATGGACCAAGCTGGACTACGACAACATGGCCGCCGTGTCCGACGCCATCGCCCTGGGTCTGCTTCGCCTGGCCAACTCGACCACCGCGCCCGCCTGGAACCCCGAGCAGCCGCGGGCCCGCCGTTTCATGGAAGCCCGGAAGGCCCCCTGATACCAAGTTGCTTTCAAAGCCCTCCATGGTTTTGAAAGCTCCATTTCAGGCAAAAGCGCGGTTTTGCCTGAAATGGCGGGCACTTGCGTACCCGGTGCGCCATCCATGGCGCACAATACCGAACGCATGCGCGGCATCTCTGCGATCGCTGGCACCTCTCCGCGTCCTCCGCGTCTCAGATTCCCTACCGAAGTCCGGTAAAGGGAATGGCTCAATCATTGTTGTGCAACGGCTTAGGCCCTGACCGTCACCGGACTGGAGGCGCCGCCGATGGAGAAGGCGTGGGGGACGGCCACCGTGGTCTTGCCCTTGATGCTGGCCAGGGCCTGGTCGAGGTCGGCGATGACATCCAGGGGATGTTCGGCGCCGACACAGAGGCGCACCAGGTTGTCAGGGATGCCCGCCATGGCACGACCCGATTCACCCTGCTGGGAGTGGGTGGAGATGGTGGGGATGGTGGCCACGGACTTGATGCGCCCCAGATCCGTGGCGCGCCAGATGCGGGTCAGGCCATCGAACATGCGGCGGGCGGCCTGGTGGCCTCCCTTGACCTGGAAGGACATGAGGTGCCCGAAGCGGTTCACCTTGCGGCCGTACTGCTCGTCGAACTCGGAATCCACCAGATACAGGTAGCGGCTGGCGAGTTCATGGAGGGGGTGGCTCTCCAGGCCCAGGTAGTTGACCTTCTCGATCTGGTCGTGACCCTCCAGGAACTTCGCCACAGACATGGTGTTGCGGCTGAGCAGATCCACCTTGGAGCGCAGGGTGCGCATGTCGTTGAGGGACAGGATGGCGTTCATGGGGGACAGGTTCTGGCCATTGTCCCGGTTGGGTAGCGCCTTGAGATACATCGCGAAATCGGCCTTCATGGCGGGATCGCCAAAGCGGCTCACGATGTTCTTGCGAGCAATGACCGCGCCGGCGATGCCAAACCCCGAAGAGGTCAGGGTCTTGGTCACAGACTGGATGACAATATCCGCACCATGGGCCAGGGGGCGCAGCAGGGCCGGCGTACCCACGGTGTTGTCGATGATCACCGGGACCTCGCGGCTGTGGGCCAGGGCGATGAGGGCATCCAGGTCCAGGAAGGACTGACTGGGGTTGGAGGGCAATTCGGCGTAGACGAAGCGGGTGTTTTCGTCGATCTGGGAGGCCCACTCGTCCATGTTGTTGGCATCCACGACCCAGCGCAGCTCGACGCCCTTCTCCGCGGCCTTGCGCACGGAGAACTGCTGGAAGGTGCCCCCGTAGACCTGGCAGGTGGAAACGAAGTTGATCTTCTGATCGGGGTGGGCGGGGTCGAGGGTCAGGAAGGCTTCGGTGGCGCTGTGGATGGCGGACATGCCGGAGGAGGTGGCGCAGCAGGTGGTTTCCTCATCCGCCCCGAAGCCCTCCATGAGGGCCAGGGTCTGTTCCAGGTAGTAGAGGCTCGGATTGGCGATGCGGGAGTAGGCCCAGGTGGGAATCTGGTAGCTGAGGGCCGCTTCCATTTCATCGGAATCCCGGAAGGCCTGGGAGGAAGCCATGTAGATGGGTTCGATGATGGAGCCCTGGTTGAAATTCAGCGCTTCGCTGGCGGTGTACATGCCATGGACGGCGATGGTGTCGAAGCGGCTGCTCCGCGCCTTGGCAAGTTCAAGGTTTCGACGTTCCGCCGTCTCCTGGGCCAGTGCAATGTACCGCTGAACGTTTTCGGAATTCGCCATGGTCCACCTCCCGTCCAGTCGTGGAGAGGGCCCCCTCTCCCCCGCTGGCGTTGGGCAAATCTACAGATCAAAGGGGTGGAGTCGCCATCGAATGTACTTCAGGATTTCGCACATCGGACCATCCGAATTCGAATTAATTTCCAAATTTCATGGTTTTGAAGACTTTTGTTCGGCAGCCAAGCGCTTGAACCGGTTCAGACAAGCTGGCAGCGCGGTTCCTGAGCGCCCCTGATGGAGCGAATCATGATGCCGCTCCCGAGTGCATCTTCGGCTGCGGTCTCCATCGAAGAGGGTCCCTGCTTTGCCGGGCGAGGGTAATCCCCCGCCCCCTCGTCTACCCTGGATCCATGGACCGCCTCACCCTGAGCCTTTCCCCCAGCGCCCACCTCCACCTCGTGCCCGACGGAGAGGCTCCGGAGCTGGAAGCGGGCTTCCGGGACCGCATGGCCCTGGCCTTCGGCCGGGGCTCCGGAAGTGGCCTCCTGCACCTGGGGGGCGGGGAGGTGGGACGGCCCGTGCCGCCGGTCTTCGCCTTCTGGCGGGACTTCGCGGAGAAGTTCCTGACCCTGCTCTGTGCCCGTCCGGAGGGGGAGGCAGACCCCACGGCCCTGGAGCCTCCCGCGGATTTCCTGATGGAGATGGTCCTCGGAGCTCCCATCATGCCCGGGGCCGAGTACCTTGATCCGGCGCGCCTGGAGCGCCTGTGGCGGGACCTGGCCCAGGCCCTGGTGCAGGAATTGGAGGTTTCCAAAGGCTCCCTGGCGGACTTCCTCCACACCCTCCACCCCGCCTGGAACCTGGTGGGCCGTGTGCACTTCAACCTCGCCGAGAACCGCAGGGACCCCGACGCCCCCTTCGCCTTCCTCGCCTCCTATACGGACCGGATCTCCGCCCACGGCCGGCCCCAGCACCTGCCCCTGGGCCAGGCCCTGAAGGAATATGCCACCCAGAAGGAGCGGCTCCTCTCCCTGTTGCTGCCCGTGCAGCGGGCCGCGGAGGCCTGCGACTGGCTGCGCCAAATGGTGGAAGCTGGCGCCCTCTTCCACCCCCTGCGCTGGACGCCGAAAGAGGCCTTCCGGTTCCTGCAGTCCGTGCCGGACCTCGAACGCGCGGGGGTGGTGGTGCGCATGCCCGCCACATGGAAGCTGGGGCGGCCCGTGCGCCCCAAAGTCAGCGCCACGGTGGGGGGAAAGGCCCCGTCGAAGCTGGGCCTGGGGGCCCTGCTGGACTTCCGCATGGCCGTGACCCTGGAGGGTGAAGATCTCACGGAGGCGGAAATCCGGGAGCTGCTCGCCGCCTCCCAGGGCCTCGCCCTGATTCGGGGCCAGTGGGTGGAGGTGGACCAGGAGCGTCTGGGCCGGATGATGGACCGCTTCCAGGAGGTCCAGCGGCTGGCCAAGGCCAAGGGTCTGACCTTCGCCGAGGGCCTCCGCCTGCTGTCCGGCCAGGGGGCGCTGGCGGAAGAAGACCCCGAAACGCAGTGGACGCGAGTACTGCCGGGGGCCTGGCTTCAGGAGACGCTCCGGGGTCTGCGTAGTCCCGAGTCCCTGGCCCGCTTGGACCCTGGGACGGACCTCCACGCCACCCTACGTCCCTATCAGGAGGTGGGCCTGCGCTGGCTGCACCTGCTCTCCTCCCTGGGCCTGGGGGCCTGCCTGGCGGATGACATGGGGCTGGGCAAGACCATCCAGATCATTTCCCTGCTCCTGGTGCTCCAACGGGAGCGGGCTCCCAAACCCAACCTGCTGGTGGCCCCCGCCTCGCTCCTGGCCAACTGGGCTTCGGAGCTGGACCGCTTCGCACCGAGCCTGCAGTGCTGCATCGCCCATCCCTCCTTCCAGGCCTCGGACCAGCTCAGGGCCATGGAACCAGATGCGGTGCAGGACCTGGACCTCGTCCTCACCAGCTACGGCACCCTTCTGCGCCTGCCCTGGATGGCGGAGACTTCCTGGAACCTGGTCATCGCGGACGAGGCCCAGGCCCTGAAGAACCCCGGCGCCCGCCAGACCCGGGCCGCCAAGGCCCTGCCCTCCCGGGCCCGCATCGCCCTCACGGGCACCCCCGTGGAGAACCGCCTGGGGGACCTGTGGTCCCTCTTCGATTTCATCAATCCCGGCCTCCTGGGCTCAGCCAAGGGCTTCGGCAGCACCCTCAAGGTTCTGGAGGCCCGCACGCACAATCCCTTCGGTCCGCTGCGGGACCTTGTGCGCCCCTACATCCTGCGCCGCCTGAAGACGGATCGCACCGTGATCCAGGACCTGCCGGACAAGACGGAGCTCAAGGCCTACTGCCCCCTCAGCCGACGCCAGGCGGCCCTCTACCAGGAGGCCGTGGCGGACCTCGCCCGGCAGCTCCAGGAGACGGAGGACGGCATCGCACGCCGGGGCCTGGTGCTGGCCTTCCTCCTGCGCTTCAAGCAGATCTGCAACCATCCCTCCCAGTGGCTGGGGGACCAGGCCTGGGCAGAAGAAGACAGCGGGAAGCTGGGCCGCCTGCGGGATCTGGCGGAGACCATCGCCGCCAAGCAGGAGAAGGTGCTCGTCTTCACCCAGTTCCGGGAGACCACGGAGCCCCTGGCGGCCTTCCTGGCCCAGGTCTTCGGGCGGGAGGGGCTGGTGCTCCATGGGGGCACGCCCGTGAAGGCTCGCCGGGAGCTGGTCCGCCGCTTCCAGGAGGACGAGGGGACGCCCTTCTTCGTCCTTTCCATCAAGGCCGGGGGCACGGGCCTGAACCTCACCGCCGCCAGCCATGTGATCCACTTCGACCGGTGGTGGAACCCGGCGGTGGAGAACCAGGCCACGGACCGCGCCTTCCGCATCGGCCAGAAACGCAATGTGCTCGTCCACAAATTCGTGTGCCGGGGCACGGTGGAGGAGAAGATTGACGCCCTCATCGCTTCCAAGACCAAGCTCTCCCAGGAGATCCTGGAAGGCGGCCAGGAGCCCAACCTCACGGAACTGGGGGATGATGAACTGCTGAGGCTCGTGCGCCTCGATCTGGAATCCGCCCTCGAGGAGTCGTGATGTACGGCTGGTCCCCATTTGTTCCTGTGGCCGAGAAGCTCGCCAAAGCCCGCAAGAAGATGGAGCAACTGCGAAAGAAGGGCCACCCCGTCTCCCCGGTGATCCTGCAGGGGAAGGCCATTGCCCACACCTTCTGGGGTAAGGCCTGGTGCGACAACCTGGAGAGCTACAGCGACTTTGCGAATCGCCTGCCCCGGGGCCGCACCTACGTGCGCAACGGCTCCGTGGTGGACCTCCAGATCGGCCCGGGCCAGGTGAGTGCCCACGTGGCGGGGTCGGAGGTCTACAGGGTGACCGTGAAGGTTAAGCCCCTCCCGATGGCCAAGTGGAAGGCCCTCTGCACCGACTGCGCCGGCTCCATCGACTCCTTGGTGGAGCTGCTCCAGGGGCGTTTTTCCAAGGGGGTCATGGCCCGCATCTGCCGCCAGCAGGATGGTCTCTTTCCTTCTCCAAGTGAAATCACCCTGGACTGCAGCTGCCCCGACTGGGCGGACATGTGCAAACACGTGGCCGCCACACTCTATGGCATCGGCGCCCGGCTGGACGAGCAGCCCGAGCTGCTCTTCCTGCTCCGGGGGGTGGACGGTGCCGAGTTGGTGGCCCAGGCCGCCCGGGGCGCCGCCCTGGAGACCAAGGGACCCCAAGCTTCCGAGGTGATCGCGGACCAGGATCTGGCGGACCTCTTTGGGCTGGACATGGGGACGGGACCCGAACAAGCGGTGCGGCCTGAGGCGAAGGAACCTGAGCCTGCACGCAAAGGCCCCGGTCGGCCCCGAAAGACGGTGGAGCCCCAAGCTCTGGTGGAGGCCAAACCCAAGGCGAAGCCCGTGGCCAAAGCGAAGCCAGATCCCAAGGCGGCCACCAGGCCCGCAACATCACCATCCAACAGATCTCGCCCTGCGCCGGTAGCCACATCCCAGGCACCTACCCCGAAACCGCGCGCAACCAAGGTGACCGCGAAGCCCGCAGCGCCTTTACCTGGAAAGCCCCCTCAGGAGTCGAGGGTCGCGCGAACCCCTCGTGGCCGCAAGGGAACGCTGGACTGAACTCGGGAGGAGATGCCACACCACTGAATGCACCCCATGGCTTCGCGCCAAGGATGGATCCCCTGAGTCCGCAGACCCGCCACCAGGGTGGAGGAAGCGCTTCGCGCCCTTCCGGAACTGCTCACAAGAGGCTTAAGCCCTAGGGGCATAGCACTTTCCCAAAAGGACTCAGCCCAGCTGATCCACGTTCTGCCCCACCCCCATCATCCGGGACACCTGGGCCGCCTCCTCCGCCTGGACCCTTTGCACGAGTCCAAGGGCCGCCAGGGCGTAGTGCACCTGCACCTCCGCCTGCTTCATGGCTGTGATGGTCTCCGGAGTGGGATTCGCCCCGGCCTCCAGGATGGCGTTGGCCAAGTCCCCTTCCTGACGACTCAGGAGTCGGGAAGTCACCGCCGTCGCTCGCCCCAATGCGTCCATGGCCCAGTTCCGAATCTCCCATCGGCCAAGCCGGGTGAAGGCATGAGCGTGATGAGTCGCCCCGAAAGTCGCTGGAAAAGAGAAGCCCCCCGTGGGGGGCCTCTTCAGCAAACGACGGCGCTGACTAGTCGAGCATGCAATTCCGAGGCACACGGGTGTTCTCGCAGGGCACGTGGGAAGTGCACACCCAGCCATAGCAGGTTACCTGGGTCGGGCAGGTCTGGGTGCACCAGCAGGTGTTGGTGGCCGGTGGGCATCCGTAGGTGCCGGGGCAGTAGTTGGGGTCATCGGAGCAGGGGCAGCGGGTGTCCGGCGTCCGGTTGGCGCCCATGATTTCGCTCAGGCTGCCTTCCTGCAGGGCCAGCAAGGTGTCTTTGTTGAGTTTGAGTTTTCGGACCATGGTGCTTCTCCTGGTGTGCACAGATGTGCAGCCTCAGGGTTTGATGGTTATTCAATACAGGAAAGCAGGAATGTTCCGGCCCGAAAGGGGGTCCAATCCGGTAAAAGTGACATTGCCGTCTTTCAGCTATTGCCAAATTCCGCAGGGCTCTGAGAAAGCGATAAAATTCGCCAATTCCTGTCCAAAAGGACCGAAAGATGGAGCAGAGAGGCCGCTAGAATCTAGACAAGACCTCCATGGTTTCGGGGTCGAATACCAACCAGTGCCCCCCTCCGAGTGTCCTCCATGCAGCCCTATGGCTTCCTGATCCGTTGCGTCCTGATCGGCCTGGCGCTCTGTAAGCCCATCTGGGCTGGAATCAGCCAGACCCGCAAGCCCGCCATGGCCATCAACCAATTCGTCCATACGAAATGGGACATGGAGGCTCGGCTGGCCAGCCGAACCCTGCATGCCTTGGCCCAGACCGAGGATGGGTATTTGTGGATCGGCAGCGAAGAAGGCGTGAGCCGTTTCGATGGAAGCACCTTTCAGCACCTGCCCCAGCCTCCAGTGTCGGGGTGGCGCAACTCCAAGGTCACGGCCCTGTGTGCCGGTGCCGGGGCCTACCTGTGGATCGGCACCGAGGACGGCCTGCTGCGGTACGACCGGCGAAACCTGGTGAGGTTCGGCACGGAAGAAGGGTTGCCCCATACCCGCATCCGGAGCCTTTGGGCCGCCCCGGATGGAGCCCTTTGGATCGGAACGGTCTGGGGTGCCGCCACCCTTCGGGAGGGCAAAGTCACTCCCGTGGTAACGCCCCCGGGAAACCAACGCGTGTTCTCCCTCATGGGCAACGCCGAGGGTGTCCCTCTGATCGGCTGCGAGCGCGTGTGCAGCTACCAATCCGGCGAATTTCGTCCGACCTCCATGGGTCTGCCAGGTCAGAACCTCCAAATCCAGGCCCTCCACCAGGATGTCCTGGGCACCCTCTGGATCGGAACCCCCAAGGGGCTCTACAAAGTGGAAGACGGACAGCCTCGCCCCGTGCCCCTTTTCGGAGAGCCCCACAAGGAATTCGTGGAATGCCTGACGAGCGACGCCGAAGGGAACCTCTGGGTCGGCACCCGGAACGGTCTGGTGGTGCGGCATCCCGGGGGCGGCCTCGATACCTTCGACGCGAATGACGGCCTCACCCACAACAATGTCCACACCCTCCTGGTGGACCGCGAAGCGAACATCTGGGTGGGCACCCACGCCGGCCTCAACCGGTTCTACCGTGGCAGGGTGATCCCATGGACCCACCAGCACGGACTTCCAGGAGACCAGGCCAAGGCCTTGCTGGAGGATCAGCTGGGCAGGTTGTGGGTCGGAACCCACCGGGGCCTAGCCCACTTCCAGGAGGGTCGATTCCACGAGGTGCCCCTGCCCAGGGACCTGACCCACATCGCACGCACGACCATGGCAAGTGGGGTCCTCGCCAAAGGCGTCGCCCTGGATCCCTTCAATGTCAAAGCCCTCTTCGAAGGGAGGGACCACAGCTTGTGGGTGGGTCTTTCCCAGGCGGGTCTGGCCCGACTGAAGGAGGGTCGGTGGACCCTTTACGGCCTGAAGGACGGGCTGCCGGATCTCCAGGTGAACTCCATCCTCGAAGATCGCCAGGGACGCCTCTGGGTGGGTACCAGCCGAGGGGTGGTCCGATTCCCCGGGGCCGTGCCCAGGCTTTCCGGGCGGAAGCTCTTTCTCACCAACAATAAGTGCTTGGCCTTGCTGGAGCGCCGGGATGGCACGATCTGGGGGGGCACCAGCGGCCAGGGCCCCTTTCGGATTGCGGGAGAGGAGGGCACCCTGCTTCGGCGGGGTCACCCCCTGGATCAAGCCAAATGCCAGTTCCTGAAGGAAGACCCCGACGGAACCCTCTGGATTGGAACCTATGGCACGGGTCTCTTCATGCTCCGCCAGGACGGCCTGTACCACAGCACCATCCTTCGGGGACTTCCTGACAACCAAATCCACCACCTTCAGGAGGATGAGGCAGGGTATGTGTGGATCAGTGGCAACAAGGGCATCTTCCGCATCCACCATCGGGACCTGGTTCGGCACATGGTGGGTGATTCCGTACCCGAGGAAGCCTGGCTGAAGTTGGGTCGGGTGGATGGCATGCGCAACCGTGAATGCAACGGCATGTCCCAGGCCGGGGGCTGCCGGACCCGGGATGGAAGGATCTGGTTCGCCACCGAAGAGGGCGTGGCCATGGTGGATCCACGGCGGGGGAACCAGAACACAGTCCCTCCCCTGGCGGTGATCGATCGCATCGTCGTGGGCCAACGCCAGGAGGCCACCCTGGAGGGGGCGGCCCTTTCCCCTCAGGATCGGGACCTCGCCTTCCACTTCGGCGGTCTTGGCCTGCGCATCACCTCCCGGGTTCGTGTCCAGTACCGGCTCGAAGGCTATGACCAAGCCTGGGTCGAGGGGGAGGCCAATCGGGTGGCAACCTACGCCAACCTGCCCCCGGGACCGTACCGGTTTCTGGTGAGGGCCTGCAATGAGGATGGCCTATGGAGCCTTCAGAATGCCTCCTGCGCCTTCCGAATCCGCACCCCCTTCTGGTCCAGTTGGTGGTTCCGCACCTTGGCGGTGGCGGCGGCCGCCATCCTGATCCACCTGCTGGGCCAGCAGTTCCAGCGCCTCCTTGAGCAGGTCCGTTTCTGGCGTAGGGCCCATACCATCGGCCCCTACCGCATCCTGAGCCTCCTTGGACAGGGCGGCATGGCCACGGTGTACCGTGCCCGTGATAAGCGAACCGGACGGGAGGTGGCGGTCAAGGTCATCCACGAGGAGCTCCAGGGCCCCGAGATCCCTCGCCGTTTCGCCCAGGAATGCGAGATCTGCCTCAGGGTCAGGCATCCCAATATGATCCGGATCCTGGACCATGGTGAATCCGAAGGACGCTTGTACCTGGCCATGGAACTCTGCCATGGCATCACCCTGCGCGCCTGGATGCAGGAGCATCCCCGGGACAGCACGGACTGCCTGCGGCTGCTGCGGGCCCTCCTGGAGACCCTCCAGGAGCTCCATGCCCTGGGGATCGTGCATCGGGACCTAAAGCCCGAGAACATCCTCTTCCGGGGCGGAGCTCCCGGGAGCACCCATGACCTCATCCGTCAGCGGCTGGTGCTCCTGGACTTCGGTCTGGCGCGCCTCTCCGAAGGCCGTTCCCTCACCAAGACGGGTTCCATGATCGGCACCGTGGATTACCTTCCCCCTGAATACCTTCGCGGTGAAAACATCGGGAGTCCCTCCATCGATGCCTATTCCCTGGGCATCATCTTCTATGAACTGATCACGGGACGCGTGCCCTATGGGGAGGGCGGCAGCGACCTCATGCAGCGGGTCTGGGCCATTGCCTACAAGCCCGCCCCCCATGCGAGCAGTGTCTGCGCCGAGGTCCCCAGGGATTGCTCCGAACTGGCCATGGCCATGATCGCCAAGAACCCCACCCAGCGTCCTTCCATGGCATCCTCCCTGTCCCAGGTCGAGGCCCTGCTGGCCGTTCGCGGGGCCCTGGCTTGAAGGTTCACCAGAGCACAGGGCGGCAGGGGGAGCCAGCCTACATTTTGGAGGGGGGCACGCCGGCCCGTCGTTTCATGAGGGCCCGGAAATGGGGGTAGTCGTGGAACCCCAGGCAGGCGGCGATCTCCTTGAGGGGGCGCCGGGCCCCGTGGGACTTGATCATGCGTTCCGCCCGCAGCAGGCGCTCGTCCAGAAGCTGGTCGCTGGGCAGCACCGAGGACTCCTGGCGGAGCTTCTTCGTGAAGCTGTCCGGGTGGTAGCCGAAGGCCCCCGCCAGGGTCGTGACCGTGAGTTCCTTGAGCTCGGGCAGAGGGCAGGCTCGCAGGTAGAGGGCCACCCGCTGGGAGAGCTGGGAGCCTGGGGCCTGGGGCAAGTGGTCCTCCAGGAAGTCCCCCATGACGGTCCGGAACCCCTGGAGCTTGGCTGCTGCCGTGGGGGCATGGATGAAGGAATCCGCCAGACGCAGCTGGGAACGGATGATGCGCTCGGTCTGCCCCTCGAAAAGCGTGCCCAGGGCTCCGGACACCAGGGCCATCAACCTCCGATCAACCTCCTCCGGACATTCGGCGTAGGTCTCCCCCAGGTGATCCAGGAAGAGGTTCAGGGAGGTATGGAAGGCCTCCAGCCCCTCGGCCACCGCCAGAAGGACAAGCACCTTTCCGTGCTCGAGGGTCTTCGTGATGTAGGGCTGCATGGAACCATGGTCCATGCAGAACTCAAGGAAGTGAAGGGGGCGGGAGCACCTTGCCGGTTTTGACCATGCCTGATCCCCGAAGACCTTGGGAATGTCTCAGACCCCGACGCCACCCACTCGGAGGAGAATGGCCTCCAAAGCCCGGCGGCACCGCCGAACGGTAGCCCGGTACACCGCCCAGCGGGCGATATGGACCCCATAGGCGGCCAGGGCGATGGGCATGCCGGTGAGGGTGTAGGGGAGGGCATCTTGGAATGCCCAGCGCAGGCTCATGAAAAAGGGGGCACGGCCTAGGGGTATCAAGACCCACTGGACATACAACAAGGTGGCCCACACACCGAGCAGGAGGCCCAGCGCTCCAACAAAAGGCAGCCGCGCGGGACGAAGGGCGATTAATCCTTTCGAGGCCCCCATCACCCGGGAAACGATGGGCTCCAAGTCGTACACTTGGACCGGATGGCCGTTCTGAATCCAGTTGATGCGGGATTCAAGGGTCCATACCAGGGCAGATGGAAGTTCCTTCACAGATTGTTGCACGTTCGCAAGCAGTGTTTCCAAATTCCCCTTGTCCAAGGATGTTTGGAGTCGTCTCCAAGCCAGCACCATAAAAAAATACATTTTCATAGCTATGAGCAATTTCACCAATGTCCATAGGACACTGAACCCGCAAAGGACGCCTCCAAAGAGTAGGAGCGGAAAAAGTCCACCTGGATACAAAAAATCATGATTTTTCAAAGTAAAAATTTCTGATCCTGACGCTGGAATCAACCCCGTAGCCTTGAAGGTCAATATAAAATCATTTGTCTTAGAACCTTCCCTCGCAGTTCCCGACACCACCTCCCACCCAGCGGGTTGAGCGATCACCTTGAAATCATGAGTAGGACTGGCGATGTCAGCGACTTTCTCCCACCCCTCAATATTGACGTGAAAAGTCAGGGGATGTGATTCGACTTGAACAGGTGTATCAGCATCAAGGCGGTTTTCCATTCCGAGTTCCATGGGTGCCACAGATACATCTGGGTTTCCTTCCCCTGTGTGAGACCATGTAAACAAGTCCCCTCGATGCCTCAGATCCTCGGAATAGCTGGTCTCCAGCACCAAATCATCAGCAGGTCCAATGGGTTCCAGGTCAGCATAGTGGTATTCCTGCAGCCTCAGCTTGATTCGGCGTCTTCCGAGAATGACTACCAGGGACAGCCCGTGGATCCGTTCCCCAGGCCCAACACCAAGCCTCAGCGCAAAAGGGCGATCCCCAATGTTGCGGTAGCGCTCCCGCACCGTGACCTTTCCTCGATACCCATACACCTGCAACTCCGCCCCGAGGATTTCTCGGCTCAGAACGGGCTTTGGGGCTTGAGCAGGAGTCTGGTCCCCCTGGGCCAGACCTGTGGCACCCAGGGCTAGGCACAAGGCAAGAAGAAGGTACGAAGCAAGCCGTTGAAGTCCCATGAACTCACCTGAATAGATACCCCAGCGTGTGGCATCGGGTGGGACAGGACAAGTTCAGATGCAGTCGCACCATGGGCACACCTGCGCGCAACCTTCTATGATCATCCCCGAGGCCCACCCCATGAACCTTTCCGCGCTGCTGCTCCTCCTGTTCCTTGTCCTGCCCCTGGGGGCCCAGGGACGCCAGGTCCTGCCCCTTGCGGACGGCTGGGAGTTCGCCCGCTGGGGGATGGCGGACCTCAAGGGCAATGACCTTCCCTACTGGCGGAAAGTGACCCTGCCCCACACCTGGAACGACCGGGACGCCCAGTCGGGGGAGGGCATGTACGCGGGCATCGGCTGGTACCGCCGCAGCCTGGAGGTGCCCCCGACCTGGGCGGACCGCAAGGTATTCCTGCGCTTCGAGGGGGTGGGCTCCGTGGCGGATGTGTACGTCAACGGGAAGCACGTGGGCCAGCACAAGGGGGCCTACAGCGCCTTCTGCTTCGAGATCACCGAGGCCCTGAAACCCGGCCCCAACGAGCTCAGGGTGCGGGCGGACAATGCCTCCCGACCGGACATCCTGCCCGTGAACCACATCCTCTTCACCGTCTTCGGGGGCATCTACCGTCCCGTGTCCCTGGTGGTGCTGGATCCCGTGCACATCACGCCCCTGGACTGCGCCTCCCCGGGGGTCTACCTGCGCCAGCGCCGGGTGGATGCCCAGGAGGCCCTGGTGGAGGTGCGGACCAAGGTGGGCAACCTGGGCACCGCCCCCCGCAGCCTCACCCTCCAGACCGAGGTGCGGGACGCCGCGGGCAAGGTGGTGGTCCGGGCGGCCAACCCCGTGGTGGTGCGCCCCTCCGGCGTCCAGACCTTCGTGCAGGACCTGCGGATCCTGAAGCCCCACCGCTGGCAGGGCCGCAGGGATCCCTACCTCTACCGGGCCACCGTGAGCCTTCTGGAAGGGGATCGGGTGGTGGACGCCCTGGACCAGCCCCTGGGGCTGCGAAGTTTCACCTTCGATCCCGAGCGGGGCTTCATCCTGAACGGCCAGTCCTACCCCCTTCGGGGCGTCTGCCGACACCAGGAGTGGCAGGACAAGGGTTCGGCCCTCACCGACCGGGAACACCAGGTGGACCTGGACATGATGGCGGAGATCGGCGCCAGCAGCCTGCGCCTGGCCCACTACCAGCAGGCGGAGTACGTCTACGCCGCCTGTGACCGCATGGGCTTCCTGGTGTGGGCGGAGATTCCCTTCGTAAACGCCTGGACCGGCCAGGAGGGGGAGAATGCCCGCCAGCAGCTGCAGGAGCTGGTGCGCCAGAACTTCAACCACCCTTCCATCTTCACCTGGGGCCTGCACAACGAGGTCTACACCAAGGACCACACGGAATTCGCTGTGAGGCTCACCCGGGAGCTCCACGACCTGGCCAAGACCGAGGACCCGGACCGGCCCACCGTGGCGGTGACGGGCTATCCAGACCTGGAGAAACCCATGAACCACCAGGCGGACCTCCAGGGGCACAACCGCTATTTCGGTTGGTACTCCGGCACCCTGGCGGACCTGGCCCCCTGGATCGCCCTGACCAAGACCCGACCCGGCACCCTCATCGCCCTGTCGGAATACGGCGCCGAGGGCAACTGGCAGCAGCAGAGCGAGAACGACTCGGTGCCGGGACACCCCACCACGGGGCAGTTCTACCCCGAGGGCTACCAGAGTCGCAGCCACGAGGTGCACCTGGCGGCCCTCGAAGGAGCGCCCCACCTCTGGGGCACCTACGTCTGGAACATGTTCGACTTCACCTTCCGCTTCTGGAACCGCGGGGGCGTGCCAGGCCGCAACCCGAAGGCCCTGGTGGGCAATGGCCGGCTGGGTCGCAGAGAGTCCTTCTCCCTTGACAAGGTCGCCGCGAAA